>NZ_JALBGW010000075.1:0-23595 GCF_023006485.1 Neorhizobium sp. BETTINA12A | reverse complement strand
CTGCTCGCTCACCTGCCTGGTCGGCGCCTTTGCGGCAAGCACGGACGATCCCTTCGAGGCGACGGTCGCCGCACTCGCGATGTTCGCGGTCGCGGGCGAGGAAGCGGCCTTCACCGCCTCCGGTCCCGGCTTCTTCTCGCCGATCTTCCTCGACCGCCTCGCGGCGCTGACCGGCGAGACGCTCGATGCCCAGGCAAGGGTCGTCGCAGCATGACCAAAACCTTCGACCTTTCCGTCTACCTCGTCCTCGATCCCGATCTCTGCCGCGAGATCGGCATGGTCGAGACGGCAAGGCTTGCCGTCGCCGGCGGCACCACCATGGTCCAGCTGCGCGACAAGCAGGCGGACACGGCAAAAATGATCGAAACCGGCCGGGCGCTGAAGGCGGTACTTTCCGGAACCGGCGTGCCCCTGATCATCAACGACGACGTGGAGGCAGCAATCGCGATCGGCGCCGAAGGCCTGCATGTCGGCCAGAGCGACATGGCGGCAGTGATAGCGCGGCAGCGTGCCGGCCATGGCATGATCCTCGGCCTTTCGGTCGAGACCGAGGACCTGGCGCGGCGAGTGGATTCGTCGATCGTCGATTATGTCGGCATCGGTCCGGTGTTTGCGACCGGCACCAAACCCGACCACAAGCAGCCGATCGGTTTCGACGGGCTTGCACGCATCGTCGCCATGGCGCCGGTTCCGGCAGTCGCGATTGGCGGCGTCAAGGCGGAACATGCCGGCCTCGCACTGGCCGCCGGCGCAAAGGGTATCGCGGTGGTCTCCGCTATCTGCGGCCAGCCCGATCCGCAGGCCGCAGCCCGCGGAATTGCCGCGGAAATCGAAAGGGTACGCACATGAGCATCAAGAATGTCCTGTCGATCGCCGGTTCGGACCCTTCCGGCGGCGCCGGCATCCAGGCGGACCTGAAAACCTTTGCGGCCCGCGGCACCTATGGCATGGCGGCGCTGACCGCGCTGACCGCCCAGAATACCCAAGGGGTCACCGGCGTGCATGCGGTGCCCGCCGCCTTCGTCGCAAACCAGATCCGCACCATCTTTCTCGACGTGCGCGTCGACGCGGTGAAGATCGGCATGATCGCCAATGCCGAGATCGCCGAGGCGGTTGCCGACGTGCTGCGCCCTTATCGCGATACCGTGCCGATCGTGCTCGATCCGGTGATGATCGCCAAGGGCGGCTCCCCGCTGCTGGCGCTCGACGCGGTGGATGCCGTCACCTACAAGCTGATGCCGCTCGCCACCGTCGTCACCCCCAACCTCCCCGAAGCCGCAGCGCTGCTCGGCGAGACGGTCGCCACGACCCGCGAAGAGATGGCAGCCCAGGCCGAGCAACTGCTGAAGATCGGGCCCAAGGCAGTCCTGGTGAAGGGCGGTCATCTGGAGAGCGAAGACAGCCCGGATGTGCTGGCGGACGCCACCGGCATCCACTGGTTCGAGGGCAGACGCACCGCGACCAGCAACACCCACGGCACCGGCTGCACGCTCTCGAGCGCAATTGCCGCCGAACTCGCCAATGGCGCTTCGGCGGCTGACGCGGTTGCGATCGCCAAGACCTATCTCGCCGGCGCCATCGCCGCCGCCGACACCCTCACGGTCGGCACCGGCCACGGGCCGGTATCTCATTTTTACGCGTGGTGGTGGTGAGGGCGAGACGACTGGTTCTCAGCCCTTCTGCACTGCAATCTTCTCGAAGGCGATTGCGATTTCCTGGCTGCCATAGGGCTTCTTCAGAAGCACTGCTCCTTCTACTTCCGCCTCGGCGGGAATGCGGTCGTTGCCGGTCGCGAACACGATGCCGACATCGGGAGATAACTTGCGCGCCTGCTGCGCGAACTCGCCGCCGGAGAGACCCGGCAGGCCGAGATCGGTGACCACCACGTCGAAGCTACGCTCCTCTATCATGATGATCGCCTCTTCCGCCGTCGAGGCCTCGGAAACCTCGTGGCCCAGCTCGGTCAGAAGATCGGCGGTGCTCATGCGGATCAGGAAATCGTCCTCGACCAGCAGCACGGAATAACGCGGCGTGACCGGTCGCTGCCCGATCACCGGGGCGACAGGTTTGGCCGCGAACGACGCCCTCACCCGGTTGCGATGCTGCTGGCCGTTCAGCACATGGCGTATCTTCCGCGCCAAGGCTTCGCGGGTATAGGGTTTCGACAGCAGCTCGACGCCGGAATCGAGCCGGCCGCCATGCACGATCGAGTTTTCCGTATAACCCGAGGTGAACAGCACGGCGATATCCGGCATCCGCTCGCGGGCGTGCCTGGCAAGCTCGGTGCTCTTCAGCGGCCCCGGCATCACCACGTCGGTGAACAGAAGATCGACCGGCACGCCGCTTTCGATGATACTCAGCGCACCCGCCGCGTCCTTCGCCTTCAGCACTGCATAACCGAGATCGCCGAGCAGCTCGATGACGGTGGCGCGCACCTGCTCGTCGTCCTCCGCCACCAGAATGGTTTCCGTGCCGCCGGTCACCGGGCCGAAATCGGCGTCGGTCACCAGATCCTCGCTGCGCTGGATGCGCGGGAAGTAGATCTTGACGGTCGTGCCCTGGCCGACTTCGCTGTAGATCTTGACGTGCCCGCCGGACTGCTTGACGAAACCGTAGACCATGGAAAGGCCAAGCCCGGTGCCCTTGCCGACGGGCTTGGTCGAGAAGAACGGCTCGAACACCTGTTCCATCACCTCCGGCGTCATGCCGGTGCCCGTGTCGGTCACCGCCAACATCACGTATTGGCCGGCCGGCACGTCCGCATGCTGGCGCACGTAATTGTCATCGAGGAAGGCGTTGCCCGCCTCGATCGTCAGCTTGCCACCGTCTTCCATCGCGTCGCGTGCATTGATCGCGAGGTTGAGGAGTGCATTCTCGATCTGGGTCGGGTCGACCAGAACGTTCCAAAGACCGCCGGATCGGATCGTCTCGACCTCGATATCCTCCCCGAGCGTGCGACGCAGCAGTTCTTCCATGCCGGTCAGGAACCGGCCGATATTGACCACCTTCGGTTCCAGCGGCTGGCGGCGGCCGAAGGCGAGCAGCTGGCTGGCGAGCTTGGAACCACGCTGCACGCCGGCAAGCGCATTTTCCACCCGGCGGCCAGCCCGCTGGTTGCCGGCGACGTCCTTGGCGAGAAGCTGAAGATTGCCGGAGATCACCTGCAGCAGGTTGTTGAAATCGTGCGCGACACCGCCTGTCAACTGGCCGAGCGCTTCCATCTTCTGGCTCTGGCGCAGCGCCTCTTCCATCTTCATGCGCTCGGAGATTTCGGAGGCGATCTTCTGTTCGAGGCTGGCATTCAGCACCTGCAGCGCCTCCTCGGCGCGCTGGCGTTCGGCGAGGTCGCGTTCCGCGGCGCGGAAAAGCCGCGCATTGTCGATGGCGATCGCCACCTGGCCGGCAGCCCCCACAACCAGCCGCTCATGCTCCTCGCGGAACTGAGCCGGTTCGGCATGTCCGAAGAACAGGCCGCCGATCACCTCGCCGGAGCGCGAGATCACCGGAACCGTCAGATAGCTGCGTACCGGCAGATGGTCCTTTGGCATGCCGAAATACGGATCGTTCCGGCCGTAGCGCGGATCCGCCATGATATCGTCGGAGCGGATGACGCCCTCGCCGCTGAATGTCGGCGCGAAAACGGCCGTGTTGCGCGGCATCGGAAAATTTTCGAATGCCGACCGGGGAACGCCGGACAGCGCATAGAGCATATAGCTTTCGCCGCGGTCGTTGACCACGTTGTAGAAGAAGGCTCCAAACTGTGCGCCAGTCAGTTCGACGCCGGCGTCGGTGGTCATCTGCACCACCTTTTCGAGGTCGAGTTCGGCGGAAAGTTCAGCGCCGAGCCGGTTCAGCACCTCGAGATGCCGGGTTTCCTTGAGAAGCGCGATCTCCGCCTTCTTCTGATCGGTGACGTCGCTGCCCTGGATGAATATCCCGGTCGCCTGGCCGGCATCGTCGACGATCGGCTGATAGACGAAATCCACGAAACGCTCTTCCGGCGGCAGGCCGGGCCGGCGCGCCAGCCTCACGCTCACACCCTGGCCTAGATGGGGACGGCCGCTTCTGCGAACCTCATCGAGCAGGTCGGAAAAACCCTGTTCGGCCACTTCCGGCAGGGCTTCGCGGATGGGGCGCCCAAGCAGGTCCCGACCGCCGACGAGGCGCATATAGGCGCCGTTCGCCATTTCGAAAACATGGTCCGGTCCGGTCACCATGGCCATGAAGCCCGGCGCCTGATCGAACATCAGCCGCAGACGCTCGCCTTCCCCCTGAAGCCGCCGCTCGGCGCGAACCTTGGCCGTGTTCTCGACGACGATCGCCACCACGCCGAAGGGCTTGCCGGCCTCGTCATAGACCGGAGAATAATAGAGGTTCATGAAGGCGGAGGCCGGCGTGCCGGAGCGGTCGAGGACCATCTCCTGGTCGGAATAGGCAAGCGTGCCACCGGCGAAACAGACCTTCATGACGTTGTCGTTGAAGTCCGCAACTTCAGGCCAGCCCTCGCGCACCTTGCATCCGAGGATGCCGGGATGGCGCCTTCCGGCAAAATCGGAATAGGCGTCGTTATAGATCATCACGCCGTCCTCGTTCCACAACGTGACGATCGGGACCGGCGAACGAAGCATGAGGGAAATCGTTGTCTTGAGGCTCTGCGGCCAGGTGGCGATCGGCCCGAGCGAAGTGGCTGCCCAATTGAAAGCCGCAATAAGACGGGCCATTTCGCCGCTGTGGGAAAGAAAGGCTGTCTCGGCAGTCGAATGATTCATCATCGGGCTTTCGGCGGCGATAGGCGCTGTGCTGCCGTCTTACATGACAACGATCACCTGGGACAGCCTTTTTGACAATCGTCAACTAGGGTGCCGCCGCAAAAAAGCCATGGGCGCAGGCGGCTATTTTCGACACAGTCCGAAGGCTTCAGGCCAAGTCCGTACGGGCAAAGTCGTCGCCCTTGTAGAGTAGCGACAGGCCGCGGTTTTTAGCGCAGGCATAAGAGAGACAGTCGGCGAGATTGAGCTGGGCTGGGTGTCCCCTGCCCTCGCCGTAATCCCGGAATGCCCGGATCGCCAACTCGCCATCGGCTTCCTCGATAGGGACGATCTGGATTTTCGTCTCTTTGAAGAAATCAGATAGACCCTGCTCAATGACGAGGGGATCCTCATCGAGCTTCGTCGACAGCCTCATGGCAGCCTCGAGCACGACCAAAGCACTGGTGCAGAGGTTCTCCGCCGCTTCGATCTTGCTTATCCACTGTTGCGCATCCTCCTCTTTGGAAAAGATCGCGACGATGACGGAGGTATCGACGAACACTAATGACCCCACATCTCGTCGATTTCTTCCTTGGTCATGTCCCGCCCCTCTCCACCCTTGATGGCGTGAAGGCGATCGACGATTTTCATCACACGTTCCTGAAGGGGCGCTTCCGCCTGCTCCTCTCTTGAAAGCTTCTCCTCAAGCGCCTCGATCACCGCCTCGGTCATGCTAACATTACGTTTTTTGGCAAGCCGCTCCGCGAGTTCTCGGGCGCGGGGATCCCGTATCTGCAGGTTCATGGCAATTGCTCCAATCGTTGTCATGACAGATAACACATCCGCCATGACAACGCGAGCGAAACCCTGTCAGCCGCAGCGCCCCGCCTGGGTCAATGCCGCGCTCACGCCGGAAAGCGAGAAGGTGTAGCTGGTCTGCGTGCCGCGCTGGGAGACCGCTTCGAGCGTCATGCTGCTTCCCGATTTCATCGCCGCGACAAGAGCGGCATCGGCGCTCTCCTGCTTCGTCCAGCCGGAATTGCCCTTCGGCTCCAGGGCGAAGGTTCGGCCGTCTACGGTGACCGTCATCTGCGATCCGCCCTTGAGATCGTAACCCATGATCGCCTGCGGATAGAATCCGGATCCGGAAGGCCTTGGCGCAACAAGGAAGAAGTTGTCGCCGTGATCGACATTGGCGGGCTGCATCTGCGTCGGCGTGGTCAGCACGTAGCAGGTCGTGCCGCCGTCGCCCTTGTAGGAATAGAGACCCCAGGCGTCGAATTTTTTCACCATGCTCGGGATGGGCTGGGCAAGGACGGGTGCTGCGATTGCGGAAAGAGCGAGCGCGGAAAGGGCGAAAAGCTTGATGGACAATCTTGTCTCCATGGTCGGAAATGGCGAGGGAGCCGCGGCGGCGATGGCCGCGCGCAGAAGATAGCCCATTCAAAAATCGATCGGTTATCACAAGGTTAATTGCATCGGGCGCAGGACCCGAAATGAGGCACTCGCGAGGCCCGGATGAGGCCGGATCGTGATCCGCGTTACTTTGCGCTTCCCCCGGGTTTCGGGGAAAGCGGCCAAAGGTTAATGCTCGCGGTCACAGCCCGGTCACAATCATGTCAGGCGGCCATAAATGCTGTGCATATTTCCGGTGGATCGAAGGTGGCCGCCACGGGCCACCTTCGATCGGAAGGTTATTCCGGCTTTGTCGCGCAGATGGCGAAGCGTTCCTGAACCATGCGCTCCAGCCCGCGCAGGAACGGCATCTTGCGGGCCTGGGCCCAATGGATGTCCGACAGCTTGCGGTCGACCACGATGTTGACGAAACCGGCCTTGGTCAAAAGATCGACCACCGCTTCGGCCGGCATGGCGTCCGAGAAATAGACGCGCGAGCGGATGTTCTGGTGACGCGCCGCCATGGCCGGCGTCATGTGGCTTGCGGCCGGCTTGCCGGTGATCCTCGACCAGAATTTCTGCAGGCCCTTGACCCAGGTCTCCTTGCCCATGTTGCCGTCGAGGATCAGCACTTTGCCGCCCGGCTTCAGAACGGAGAACCATTCCGCGAAAGCGGCCGGCGGATCGACCAGCGTCCAGACCAGATGCCGATTGGTGATGACATCGTAGCTGTTCTTCGGCTCCATCGTATTTTCCGCGTCGCCGGACACGAAACGGATATCGGCACCGCGTTTCTTCGCCTTGGCGCGCGCCTGGCCTAGCATCGCATCCGACCAGTCAAGCCCGGTGACCTTGAAACCGACGTCGTTCATCAGATGCGAGATGACGGCGGTGCCGCAGGCAAGATCCAGAGCGGCGCGGCCGGTGCCATCGCCCAGATGCTTGCGGATCAGCCGCTGCCAGCCCTTGCGTTCTTCCTCAGAGAAGATTTCGTGGCCGACACTCTCGTCGAACGTCGACGCCCTCTCAGACCAGAAGTCGCGGATTTCATCTCGGATGGAATAGTTGGAGTTCATTGAATTCATTATAGGCGCCCCGATAGTCAGACTACTTTGGAAGAGCTCTAAAACATAGAACTTGATTCCAAAAGTCATATTTCATATGCATGCGGACATTATCAGACATCGGGGGAGTTTCCAGATGAATTTCGCGAAAATGCTTGCAACATCAACGGTTGTGCTTGCAAGCCTTTTACCGTTTTCCGTGCTGGCGCAGTCGTTCACCGTCAAGGACGTCGCCGGCCGTGAGGTGAAGTTCGACAAGCCGGTCGAGCGCGTTATTCTCGGCGAAGGCCGGATGCTCTATTCGGTCGCCCCGATCGAAAAGGAAGATCCTTTCGCCAGGATCGTCGGCTGGCGCAACGACCTGCTCACCACCGACAAGGATGGCTACGATGCCTATCTCGCGAAATTCCCGAAGGGCAAGGAACTGCCGTTCCTCGGCAACCTGACCGACGGCACGCTACAGACCGAGACCGTCGTCAAGCTGAACCCGGACGTCATGCTTTTGCCGATCGGCAACAAGAAGGCCGCGGACGAGGTGAAGCTCGAGGACATGCTGAACAAGATCGGCGTGAAGATCGTCTATATCGACTTCCGCGAACACATTCTCGACAATACCGAACCGAGCCTCAAGGTTCTCGGCCAGATCTTCGGCCACGAGGATCGCGCCGCAGCCGTCGCCGCCTATTGGAAGCAGCAGATGGCCCGCGTGACCGATAAGCTGAAGGCCGCCAACCCGAAGAAGCCGAATGTCTTCATGTATCGGGCGGCCGGCCTGGTCGAGTGCTGCGGCACCTTCGGCCCGGACAATTTCGGCCTGATGGTGGATTGGGCCGGCGGCCATAACCTCGGTTCCGACTTCCTGCCGGGCTATACCGGCTCGATCAATGCCGAGCAGGTCGTCGCTTCCAATCCGGACGTCGTCGTCGTCACCGGCTCGAACTGGAGCCAGACCAAGGACGCCAAGGATTTTGTGAATGTCGGCCCGAACGCGGCTCCCGCATTCGACGGCAGCCGCAAGGCGCTGGACGCCCTGATGCAGAATGCGGCCTTCACCGGCTCCAAGGCTGCCGCAGGCGGCAATGTCCACGCCATCTGGCATCAGTTCTACACCAGCCCATACCAGTTCGTCGCTGTCCAGCGGATGGCAAAATGGTTCCACCCGGAGCTGTTCGCCGATCTCGATCCGGATGCGACCTTCAAGGAATTCCACGAGAAATTCCTGCCGGTTCCGTATCAGCCGGGTTACTGGATCGACGCCAAGGCGGCGAAGTAACCCGATATGGCCGAGATCGCCGCATTGCCGATCGAAGCTGAAGCCGGGCGGGAGCGCTATCGCGCCCTTGCCCGCCGCAAGCTTGTGATCCTCGCTGCCATGACAGCCGCTCTTTGTCTGTCGTTCGCCGTCGATCTCGCCTGGGGGCCGGCCCGCTACAGCCTCGGCGAAGTCGTCGCCGCGCTGATCGACCCCTCCTCCGTCTCGGCCCAGATCCGCGCCGTGGTCTGGGATATCCGCATGCCGGTCGCCGTCATGGCGATCGTCGTCGGCGCCGCGCTGTCGGTTGCCGGTGCCCAGATGCAGACCATTCTTGCCAATCCGCTCGCCAGCCCGTTCACGCTCGGCATCTCGGCCGCCGCCAGCTTCGGCGCCGCGCTGGCGATCGTCACCAGCGTCTCCATCCTGCCGGTTGCCGCCACCCTGCTCGTGCCGGCCAATGCCTTCGTCATGGCGCTGATCGCCACGCTGTTCATCCATTTCATCTCGCAGATGCGCGGCGTCTCGGTGCAGACGGTCGTGCTGCTCGGCATCGCGCTGGTCTTCACCTTCAACGCGGCTCTCGCCTTCCTGCAATATCTTGCCTCCGAGCAGGCGCTGTCGGCGGTCGTCTTCTGGACCATGGGCAGCCTTACCAAGGCGACCTGGCCGAAGATCGGCATCACCCTTGCCGTCCTCTTGATCGCGCTGCCGCTGTTTGCCCGCCACGCCTGGGCGCTGACCGCGATCCGGCTCGGCGAGGACAAGGCGGCGAGCTTTGGCGTCAATGTTCGGCGCATCCGCCTCGAAACTATGCTGATCATCTCGTTGCTCGCAGCCGTGCCGGTCAGCTTCGTCGGCACGATCGGTTTCGTCGGCCTGGTCGGCCCGCACATCGCCCGCATGATCCTCGGCGAAGACCAGCGCTTTTTCCTGCCGGGCTCGATCCTGTCGGGAGCGCTGCTTCTGTCGGTCACGTCGATCGTCTCGAAGTCGATCATTCCGGGCGTCGTTTTTCCGATCGGCATCATCACGGCGCTGGTCGGCGTGCCGTTCTTCTTCTCGCTCATCCTCTCGAATCGGAGCCGGTCATGGTAGCGATGCAACTGCAATCGGTCGGCGCCTATCACGGCCGCAAATTGTTCGTGGAAGACGTGACGACGCCGGTCATGAAGGCGGGAGAGCTGATCGCAGTCATTGGCCCCAACGCCGCCGGCAAGTCGACGCTGTTCAAGCGCATCACCGGCCTTCTGAAGGGACCCGGCAATATCGTCATCGATAGCGCGAAGACGAAGAACGCCATCACCTACATGCCGCAGGACACCTCGGCCAATGCGGTGCTGACGGTCTACGAATCCATTCTTCTTGCCCGTAAGCAGGGCCAGTCCTGGAGCGTCAGCGACAGCGACCTCTCGTTCATCGACGAAATCATGCGGGCGCTCAACATCACCGCCATCGCGTTTCGGGATCTTGGTGCGCTCTCCGGCGGCCAGCGCCAGCTGGTGTCGATCGCCCAGGCGCTGGTTCGCGAACCGGAAATCATGCTGATGGACGAGCCGACCAGCGCGCTCGATCTTCACCGGCAGGTCGAAGTGCTCGATTTCATGCAGCGCCGGGCGCGCTCGAAGGGCATGATCGTGATGATCGCCATCCACGACCTCAACCAGGCGCTGCGCTTTGCCGACAAGGTTCTGGTGATCGCCAACGGCCGCATGCGGGCTTGCGGTTACCCGCGCGAGGTCGTCACCGTGGACATGCTGCGCAACGTCTACAAGGTCCATGCCCGCATCGAGAAATGCTCGATGGACCACGACCACGTGATCGTCGACGGAACGGCGCACTAGCCGGCCGCTGAATGTAGCGTGCAGGGCTGCGTGCGGTTTAAGAACCATTAGGCGCCGGAACCGCACAGCACGTCGGCGATAAGAATGACGCCTGCGCTTCCCGAACTAGTGCCGGACACCCTTTTCGACGGTCAGATGCCGGCCGAGAATCTCTTCATTGGCGAGCAGATCGGCGCTGGTGCCCTGGTAGACGATCGCGCCGCGATCGAGGATCACGGCGTCGTCCGAAAGCGGCAGCACCTTGCGGGCCTTCTGCTCGATGATGATAGCTGACATGCCCTCGCCTTGCGTGATCCGCTGGATCGCCGCAAGCAGTTCGTCGACGATAATCGGTGCAAGACCCTCGGTCGGCTCGTCGAGGAGAAGCAGTTTCGGATTGACCATCAGCGCCCGCCCGACCGCCAGCATCTGCTGTTCGCCGCCGGAAAGCTGGTTGCCGAGGTTCTTGCGGCGCTCTTTCAGGCGCGGGAACATCGAATAGACCCGTTCCAGCGTCCAGACGCCGGGGCGCGCGATCGCCGTCATGTTTTCCTCGACGGTCAGCGACTTGAAGATGTTGCGCTCCTGCGGCACCCAGCCGATGCCCGCCGCGGCACGGCGGTCGGCGCGCAGTTTGGTGACGTCGCGCCCCATCAGGTGGATCGAGCCCGAATGATGGGTGGTGACGCCGGCGAGCGTATTGACGAAGGTGGTTTTGCCCGTGCCGTTGCGGCCGAGCAGCGCCAGCGTGCGACCCTCGCGGATCGTCAGGCTGATACCGGCGAGAACGCTCGCCTCGCCGTAACCCGCGACCAGTTTTTCGGTGACCAGAACCGGGGCGCTCATGTGTTTTCTCCGAGATAAACCGCCTTGACGCGCGGATCGGTGGAGATTTCCGCAACCGTTCCTTCGACGAAGACGGCGCCCGCCACCAGAACCGAGATCCGGTTGGCGAACGAGAAGACCAGATCCATGTCGTGCTCGATCAGCAGCACGGTGACATCGGCCGGAAGGTCGGAGACGATCTGCAGCACTTCGTGCCGCTCGTCTTCGGGCACGCCGGCCGCCGGTTCGTCGAGCAGCAGCACGCGCGGTTTGGAGGCGAAGGCGAGCGCGATCTCGAGCAGGCGCTGCTTGCCGTAGGGCAAGATCACGGTGCGCTCGCCCATGACGGAGGCAAGGCCGAAACGGGCCAGCAGGGCTGCCGCTTCGTCGACCACCTTGCCGTAACCGGCGATCGAACGCCACAGATTGTGGCCGACGCCCTCGCGTTCGGCGATCGCCAGCGCCACGGTTTCGAGCGGGGTGAACTCGTTGAACAGCTGGTTGATCTGGAAGGTGCGGGTGAGCCCGCGCTTGACGCGACGGAACGAGGCCATCGAGGTGATGTCCTCGCCTTCGAGGAAAACCTGGCCTTCCGAAGGCGGCAGCACGCCGGTCAGGAGGTTGATCAGCGTCGTCTTGCCGGCGCCGTTCGGGCCGATCAGCGCGTGGCGGGCGCCGCGCTCCACCTTCAGGCTGACGTCATTGGTGGCAAGGAAGGCACCGAAGCGGCGCACCAGGTGCCTGGTTTCGAGAACGATCTCGCTCATCAGCGGTCCTCCTTCTTCGAGAGGCGCTCGGGCAGGTATTCGACCCAGCGCGACAGCCGGTCACGGCCGACCAGCACCAGTATGACGAGCAACATGCCGATATAGAACATCCAGTATTGCGGGGTGATCACCGACAGCCAGTCCTTGACCAGCGTGAACAAGATCGCCCCGAAGATGCCGCCATAGAGATAGCCGGTACCGCCGATGACGAGCACCAGCAGGACGTCCGCCGAGCGGTGGAAGGCGAGTACGTCGGGGGAAACGAAGGCGGTGGTCTGGGTCAGCAGCGCTCCCGCCATGCCGGCAAATACGGCCGCGACCGTATAGGCGGTGACGATGCGCTTGCGGGCCGGCACGGCGACCATGGCGGAGCGCATCGAATTGCCCTTGATCGCCTTCAGCGACAGCCCGAAAGGCGAAAAGGCAATGCGGCGCATGATCATCGTACCGATGAAGAGCACGCCGACGCAATAGAGATAACCGACCTTGCCGAACAGGTCGAACTCGAACATGCCGAGGATAGGGCCGGGCGAAAAGCCGGAAAGCCCGTCGGCGCCGCCGGTCAGCCAGGCCATCTGGTTGGCGACTTCCGCCATCATCAGGCCGATGCCGAGCGTGGTCATCAGGCGGGTAAGGTCGGAGCCGCGCAGGATGAGGAAGCTGGTGAGCAGGCCGAGCACGCCGGAGGCGACGCCCGCGACGATCAATCCGGTCACCGGTTCGGCAAAATAGTGCTGCGCCATCAGGCCCGCCACATAGGCGCCGAGGCCGAAGAAGGCGGTGTGGCCAAGCGAGACGATGCCGGCGAAACCGAGCACCAGGTCGAGCGATACGGCAAACAACGCGAGGATGGCGATCTCGGTGAGGATCAGCATCTTCGACGGCAGCAGGAAGTAAGCGGCGATCGCGGCGATCCAGACGATGATCTCGTAGAAGCGGATGCGGCTCCGTCGCTTCATCAGCTTGGCAGCACGGGTCTCGGCTGCAGCGGTGGAGGAATTTGCGGACACGGTGGTTTCCTGAGGAAGAACGCTCATCGGCCGCCCCTTGAGAACAGGCCGTTCGGCCGCACGATCAGCATGACGATCATCAGTCCGTAGATGACGAAGGGACCGATCGCCGGCACGTAATATTTGCCGGCCACGTCGGCAATGCCGAGCAGCAGAGCGGCGAGGAATGGGCCGGAGACCGTGGACGTGCCGCCGACGGAGACGACGATGAGGAAGTAGATCATGAATTTCAGCGGGAAGTTCGGATCGAGCCCGAGGATTTCCGCGCCCATCGCCCCGCCGAGGCCGGCAAGGCCCGAACCGAAGGCGAAGGTGAGCGCGAAGACGAGCGGCACGTTGATGCCGAGGCCCATGGCGACGCGCCGGTCGTCGACGGCTGCGCGCAGCCGGCTGCCGAAGCGGGTCTTCGAGAGGATGAGCTGCAGCGCAAGCGCCAGTGCCGCGCAGACGATAATGGTGAAGAGCCGGTAACGGCCGACGCCGACGCCGAACACATCCATACGGCCGGAGAGTTCCGGCGGCAAGTTGATCAGCTGCTGCTGGCCACCCATAAAATAGTCGGTCGCGGCGATCGCCATGAAGACGATGCCGATCGAGAAGAGCACCTGGTCCAGATGGCTTGCCTGGTAAAGCCACTGGTAGAGCGTCCGTTCCAGCACAAGGCCGATCAGCGCCGAAACGATGAAGGCCGCCGGCAGGCACCAGTAGAAGGAGATGCCGTAGCGGTTCATCATCACCACGGTCACGTAGCCGCCGGCCATGGCAAAGGCGCCATGCGCCAGGTTGATGAAGTTCATCAGCCCGAGCGTCACCGTCAGCCCGCAGGCCAGAATGAAAAGCAGCATCCCATAAGCGATGCCATCGAACAGGATTGTCAGCATATAAATCTTCTCTGCGAGGCCCTGTTGCGAGCGATGATGTTGCCCGGCATTGTCGCCGGGAAAACGACGGGGCTCAAGTGCCTTGACCTTCTTGTTATGAACCTGCCCTTCATCCGCCTGCCGGCACCTTTCCCCCGTCAAGTCGTGGAGAAGGCTTATGCCGCGCCGGTTGCGGTTCCCCCCTCGCCCCGTTTACGGGGAGAGGGTGCGCCGAGCGAAGCGGAGGCGGGGTGAGGGGCTATCCCTACCCTTACTTGGCGTCGGCCTTTTCGGGATCCTTGAGATCCTTGAACGTCTGGAACTCGACGTTCTGCAGCTCGCCGTTCACGTCCTTGACCTCGCGGATGTAGATGTTCTGAATGATGTCGCGGGTTTCCGGATCGATCGACACGGGACCACGCGGGCTCGTCCAGGAAAGGCCCTTGACGGCTGCCATGAAGGCCGGACCCGTGACATCGCCCTTGGTCTTTTCGAGCGCTGCGTAGATCAGCGCCATGCCGTCGAAACCGCCGACCGACATGAAGTTCGGGCGCATGTCGGCATTGGCCTTCTTGAAGGCTGCGACATAGGCCTTGTTTTCCGGGCTGTCATGCGCGGTGGCATAAAAATGACCGGTAATGGTGCCGATTGCCGGCTTGCCCATCGAGTTGAGGATATCGTCGTCGGTGACGTCGCCTGTCGCAATCAGCTTGATGCCGGCATCGGCAAGGCCGCGGTCTGCAAACTGCTTCATGAACAGCGAACCGGCACCCGACGGCAGGAACACGAAGACCGCATCGGGCTTGGCGTCACGGACGCGCTGTAGGAAGGGCGCGAAATCGGGGTTGGCGAGCGGCACGCGCACGGCCTCGACGATCTCGCCGCCCTTGGCCTTGAATTCCTTGGTGAACCACTTCTCGGCATCGATGCCCGGACCGTAGTCGGAAACGAGCGTCACCACCTTCTTGATCTTGTTGGCGGCAGCCCAGGTGCCGACAGGCAGCGAATATTGCGGCAGGGTGCCGGAGGTGCGGGTGATGTATTCCGACGCCTTGGTGATCGAAGCCGTGCCGGCAGCCATCACCACCGACGGGATCTTCGCCTGGGTCGCGACCGGCGCAACCGCCATGGCAAGCGGCGTCAGGCCGAAGCCGGCCAGAACCTTGGCGCCGTCGTTGACAACCAATTCCTGGGCGATGCGGCGGGTCTGGTCGGCCGTGCCGGCGTCGTCGCGGATGACGAGTTCGATCTTCTTGCCGGCGACGGTGTCGCCCTTCATCGCCATGAAGGTCTTGGCGCCGGCCGAAACCTGGCGGCCGGTCGATGCGAACGGACCGGTCATCGGCAGGATGAGGCCAATCTTGATGGTTTCCTGGGCGGCCGCCGGAATGGCAGCCAGGCAACTGAGCGCCACGCCTGCCGCTGCGATGAGCGTTCTTCTATTGAGCATGTTTCCCTCCTCCTCAGAGCGCGATATTTTCTTATAGACGCCTTGCCGGACAGCATCCGGGCTTTGAGCTCGGGCCCTGTCATAACTGGTAGCCTATATCGTAGACGGTCGATATGTCAGTCAACGGGCCCGGGTGCCTTGGCGCCCCGCCGTTTTCAACTTTTCGTTAACCTCCGGGGGGTGAAACACCGCGATGCCCGCCCCAAACGCCAATCTCTCCACCTGTCTGGCGCATTTGCACATTAGCTGGCCTGCGTCTTCAGGCTTAATCAGTTCATCTGCCGGACTTATAAGTTCTGGTTATAGCGATCGATCGGCCGGACGCTCGGACCAGGTCGGCAGAAGTTCCAGAAACGCCTGCTGTGCCGCCGTCGGCAGCCAGTCCCTTCTCGTCGTCACCCCGATCGGCCGCGACGTGTGGCTGAGATCAAAGGGCAGCGCCCGCATCAGCCCGCGGGCGATCTCCGCTTCCGCCTGAAGGCGGGAGGTGCAGCCGAGATGGTCGCTGGAATCGAGAAGCTCGCGCATCAGGATCAGTGAGCCGGTTTCGACGATGCTCTTCGGCGGCCCGCTTGCCGAACCGGTAAAGACGCTGTCGAAATACCGACGCATCGGTGTGCCGCTCTGGTTGACGACCCAGGGGAAGGCCGCAAGCTCCTCGACCGTCAGCTCCGCCCGGCCGGCCAGCGGATGCGCCTGCCCCGAAACCATGACCACCGTGTCGTGAAACAGCACCTTCTGCTCCACATCGCCGATCGGCGCCGGCACCCGAAGCGCGCCGAGCATGAAATCCACCTCGCCGCGGCGAAGAGCGCCCAGCAGGTCCGGGTAAGGACCCTCCTGGATCTGGATCGGCAGGTTCGGGCGGATCTTGCGGAAACCGGCGATCGCCTTCGGCAGTACATAGGATTTGGCAAGCGGCGTGGCGCCGATGACGATCTGGCCGATCTCGGCCGCCGTCAGTTCCGCAAGATCCGCATCCGCCTGTTCGAGCTCGATGAAGGCAAGCCTTGCCGCCTGGGCAAGCGCATGGGCCGGGCGCGTCGCGACGATGCCGTAGGAGGTCCGTTCGAACAGCGGACGCGCCGCCTCCTCTTCGAGCTGGCTGACGGCGCGGTAGACCGCCGGCTGGCTGAGGCCCAGCCGGGCCGCCGCGAGCGTAAAATTCTCGGTTTCGCGGACCGCGATCAGCGATTTCAGCTGCGCGGTGGTCGCCGTCACCCGCAGTCTCGGCGACAGTTCCGACAGGGCGGGATCGAGGTATGCGAAGGCGCGCTTGATGCGCAGCGCCAGGATTTCACCGGCGCCGTTGGCAAAGATCCGCTGCGGCGTGCGGGAAAACAGCGGCAGGCCGGCGGTTTTTTCGATCTTCGACAGCGCCTGGGTGACCGCCGGCTGGGAGACGAAGCAGAGCTCCGCCGCCTTTGTCACCGAGCCGGTATCGACGACCGCGAGGAACGCCCTCAGATGCCGGAGGCTGTGATGCAGGATCGTGGATGACGACGCGGGCCGCGAGAAACTCATGATGGACTGTTCTAGCACATCTGGCCGACGCCGGAAGCGGAAGCCCGGCTCTCGACCGCGCCTCCTTGGCTGCCGCCCGTTCCCTGTCGCCCTTACCTGGTCCCGTTGGAAACGGCTTCCCTGACCGCCAATTCGGCCATGGCGAGCGCCGCCTCGCGGGTCCTGGCAGCGGCAATGAACCGGCCATTATGGCAGAAGCTCGCGCCCTCGACGCCGCAGGCTGCCTCGAGATCGCGATCGGTCAGGCCGGCCCAGGCCGCCGGCAGATCGGCGCGCACCTCGAAACCTTCATCCGCGCGGCGGATGGTCGTGAGGCACCAATCCTTGTCGCGCGGGTGAACGACGAACAACAGGTGATCGGCGCCCGCCTTGACGATTGCCGGGCGGAACGGCATTCCCGCCGGCAATTCGAGAATGCGCCCCTCGCCCGTATCGACGATTGCCTGGTGCACGAGCGCCTCGGCCCGCAGTTTGGCAGCGCTTTGGGCAATCCGTGCCTCGACGAAACTGCCGGCGATCGCAAGTGCCGCGTGAAAGGCGCGGTTTTCTGCTTCCGGGTCTTTTTCGTCGAACACGGGTTTCAGGGTTTCCAGGAGGGATGGCAGAGTGAGCCCGGCCAGTGGTCCCGCAATCGAGGGGCTGAGCGCGCCATTGTCCATCAAATCGATTGGCAGCACGAAGCTCGCATCGAAAGAAGCGTGCAAGGCCTCGATATGCGCCTGCGGAAGGCCGAGGGCGGCGAGGTAATCGCGGCCGTAATGTTCCCAGACCAGTCCGAACGAGCTGTAGGGCTGGCCGTCCCCGCGCAACGGCGCACCGCGCTGGTGGTGATCGAAAATCTGGGCCGCAGCGTCATAGGCGCCGCCGACGTCGTAGATGATGCGGTCGGCACCAGGCGTGATCCATTCCGGCGCCCGGCTGCGAACGATCCGAGCCTTTGGGAAAAGCCGGCTCAGGACGACGCTCGACAGCAGTTCGTCGGCATGGAAGCCACCCGAATGGGTGACGAGAAAAGCTGGGATCATGCCGGGATGCGCCTCGTGGTTCTCGGAAGGTTCGTTTGCGGTCAGCACCTGATAGCCATTGCCGAACGCCTGCTCAACCCGTCATCCGCCCGTTTGAACACGTATACAGCGGCCATATGGGCGTTTCAGGAGATTGCAAGGATCTCCAGCTCCTGTCCGCCGGCCTCGACGACATCTCCGACAGCCTTGCCCGTCAGCAGCCTTGCGACCGGCGAAACGAAGGAAATCGATCCGGCCTTGGGGTCCGCTTCATCCTCTCCGACGATCCGGTAGGTCTGGACGCGCCCATCGTCGCGGCTGAAGGTCACGGTGCTGCCAAAGGCGACATTGTCGGATGAGGTCGGATCCGGGACGAGCTGTGCCGTGTGAACTCTCGCTGCAAAATAGCGCGCGTCGCGCAACGGATTTGCCTGCTGGCGCCGCCGTTCATTGATGTCCTCGATCGCGCTCGCCGCGCCATAGGCCTCACGCGCCTGCGCGAGCTGCAGTTCCAGCGCCTTCAGCCCCGCGTCCGTCACAAGGTTCGGATGCGGCGAAATCGGACGATCCGGCAGCAGGGTTTCCGAAGCGGTTTCGGAACTCTCTTCCTTGGTGAAGGCAACGCTCAATCTTAAAACTCCGTCTGTTTGCAGGGCCTCCTGCGGTACCTGGGCGGTCACCCGCCTCTTTGTCAGAACCATGCATACGATGACAATGGACGAACCGCCAACTCGATCCATGTTCTGCGGAACTGTGTTTGGACCGACTGCGAGGATTATCTTGGGCAAAGGGTGTCGGAATCCCGTTTAGCCGACCGTCTTCAAGACAAACAAGCTGCGGAGAGCACCAATGACCATTACCATTACCGCCTTTGAACAGTCGCCCGATCGCGGCAGAGGGCTGGCGCGCGACATGCGCATTCGCTGGGCGCTCGAAGAAGCGGGCCAGCCTTATGACGTTCGTCTTCTGTCGTTCAAGGCGATGAAGGAACCTGCGCATCTGGCGCTTCAGCCTTTCGGGCAGATTCCGACCTATGAGGAAGCCGATCTCGTCCTGTTCGAATCCGGGGCGATCGTGTTGCATATCGCCGAACGCCACGGCGGCCTGCTGCCGGAAGACGTAAATGCCCGGGCGCGGGCGATCGCGTGGATGTTTGCCGCGCTCAACACGGTGGAGCCGCCGATCTTCGACCGCAGCCTCGTCCGGATCCTCGAGCGTGACGAGCCCTGGTATGAGCAGCGTTTGCGCGCGCTCGACGGCACCATCCGCAACCGGCTGGCCGACCTTTCCCGCCACCTTGGCGACGCCGACTGGCTCGATGGTGCGTTCAGCGCCGGCGACCTGCTGATGGTGACGGTGCTGCTCAGATTAAAAGCATCGTCGGATATGCTGGACGACTACCCAAACCTCTCCGCCTACACTGCCCGCGCCGAAGCACGCCCCGCCTACAAGCGCGCTTTCGACGCTCAGCTGGCAGTGTTCAAAGCGGCATCGGCCGTCTGACAAAGGGCTGCGTGGGGGACCGGCACCCGCGTGCAACTGCGATCCCCACCGACGCACATCGTGACACTCATGCGTCCCATTGGCGTATTCACTCTCAAGAAACAGCGGGCTCTTGTCGATCCGTCAGGATCGCGCTCGATATAACGTCGAAAAGATGATCCGCGCGCGGCACAAGCGGAGGCTGGTCGGCGAGCCACGCCAGGGCGCTGATCAGCGCGAACAGATCATTGCCATCCATGTCGCCTCTCGCCACGCCTTCCGCCTGGGCACGGACAAGAAGCCGCGTGCCGGCTGCGCGCAAACTGACGCATGAGGCATGGAGCGCGGAGCCTTCATCCGCGATTGCCGCAACCATCGGCGCAATGGCGCCGCTATAGGTGTGGGTCATCGCGATGGCCTCTCGCAGCCATGTCACGAGGGCGTTTCCGGCGTCTTCCCATTTTTCGAGTTCACTCGCCCTTTGCGCCGACTCATCGAACTTCGTGCGAAGCAAGGCCTCAAGCAGCGCTTCCCGGGTCGGGAAGTGGCGATAAAGCGTGCCAAGCCCTACGCCCGCCTTGCGAGCAACGTCGCGCAACGACGCGTCGGCGCCCTGTTCGGTGACAACGCGACGAGCGACGGCGAGTAGCTGCTCGTAGTTCTTTTTGGCGTCGGCTCGCATCGCACCCCTTGACAATCGGAACAGTGCTCCGGATATAAAACGGAACAGTGCTCCGCATTAGTTAGCACACCTGCCGCGACGGAGAAAGCGATGTCGACCGAGACAATGAAAGCCATCCGGATTCACGAATACGGCGGCCCTGAAGTGCTGCGCTATGAGGATGCGCCGAAGCCGGAATTGAAGCCGGGGGAAGTCCTCGTTCGCGTCCATGCCATAGGGATCAACCCTCCCGACTGGTATCTGCGCGATGGCTACAAGGCGCTTCCTCCGGAATGGCGGCCGCAGGTGCCTTTCCCGATCATCCTCGGCACGGATGTGTCCGGCGTTGTCGAGGCGGTGGCTGATGACGTCAGGGGGTTTTCCGTCGGAGACGACGTCTACTCCATGGTCCGCTTTTTCAGCGTCGGGGAAAGCAGGGCCTATGCGGAATATGTCAGCGTGCCGGCGTCGGAACTTGCGCTCAAGCCCGCCGGCATCGATCATGCGCATGCCGCCGGAGCGCCGATGTCGCTGCTGACAGCGTGGCAATTCATGATCTCGCTGGGGCACGATGAACCGAACCCGCTTCAGCCGCATAAACATCAGCCGGTGCCGCTCGAAGGCAAGACCGTCCTCGTCAACGGCGCGGCAGGAGGCGTCGGGCACTTCGCGGTGCAGATCGCGAAATTGAAAGGTGCGCATGTCATCGCCGTGGCATCCGGCAAGCATGAGGCGCTGTTACGGGAACTCGGTGCCGATGAATTCATCGATTACACAAAAATGCCGCCCGAGGAGGTTGCGCATGACATCGATCTTGTCGTCGACGCCCTGGGCGGACCCACCACCGGCCGTTTCCTGCGCACACTGAAGCGCGGCGGCGCCTTGTTCCCGGTCTACCCATTAGGCTTTTCCGGTGCCGAGGAGGCCGAAAAGCTCGGCGTCACCGTCTCGACCACCCAGGTTCGTTCGAGCGGAGTTCAGTTGGGCGAACTCGCGCGCTTGCTCGACGACGGGACGATCCGCGTCGTCCTCGACAGCACCTATCCGCTCGCCGACACTCGCAAGGCTCATGAACGAGCCGCCAGGGGGCATATCCAGGGCAAGATCGTGCTCACGGTCGGCGCGTGAGTACGAAACCGTAAACGCATCCCCTACTCCAAACGAAAACGGCGGACCGAAGCCCGCCATTCCTGTCTGAGTGAGATCAATCCGCCTTACTTGGCGTTCGGGTCCTTGATCTTCGGGAAGGTCGCGAACTCGACGTTGTAGAGTTCGCCGTTCACTTCCTTGACTTCGCGCATGTAGATGTCCTGGACGATGTCGCGGGTGGCCGGATCGATGGTGATCGGGCCGCGCGGGCTTACCCAGGTGGCACCCTTCATGGCTTCGATCAGCTTGGTGCCGTCGGTATCGCCATTGGTCTTCTTCAGCGCCATATAGGCGAGCGTCATGGCGTCATACCCGCCGACACCCATGAAGTTCGGGCGCATGTTGTTGGTGGCCTTCTTCACCTGGGCGACGAAAGCCTTGTTTTCCGGGCTGTCATGCAGGGTCGAGTAGAAATGGCCGGTGATCACGCCCTTGGCGGCCGGACCCATGCCGTTCAGCAGGTCGTCATCGGTGACGTCGCCGGTGGCGATCAGCTTGATGCCGGCGTCGGCCAGGCCGCGGTCGACATACTGCTTCATGAACTGCGCGCCGATGCCGGCCGGTACGAAGGCGAAGACCGCATCCGGCTTGGCGTCACGGACGCGCTGCAGGAAGGGGGCGAAATCCGGGTTCGCCAGCGGAACGCGGATCGCCTCGACGATCGTGCCGCCTTCCTTCTTGAACTGGTTGGTAAAACCCTGCTCGATATCGATCCCCGGACCGTAATCGGAGACCAGCGTCACGACCTTCTTCAGATTGTTCTGCACCGCCCAGGTGGCGACCGGAACGGCGGACTGCGGGCCGCCCATCGAGGTGCGGACGTAATATTGCGACTGCGGCATGATCGCCGAGGTCGTTGCCGAGGTGATGATCGCCGGGATCTTCGCCTGGTTGAGAACCGGCGCGACCGACATGGCAAGCGGCGTCAGACCAAAGCCCATCAGCATCTTGGCGCCGTCATTGACGACGAGTTCCTGGGCGATGCGGCGGGTCTGGTCGGCAACACCGCCGTCGTCGCGCAGCACGACTTCGATCTTCTTGCCGGCGACGGTATCGCCATTCAGCGCCATATAGGCCTTGACGCCCGCTTCGACCTGGCGGCCGGTGGACGCGAACGGGCCGGTCATCGGCAGAATGAGGCCGATCTTGACCGTTTCCTGCGCGGATGCCGGAATGGCAACGAGACCGCCCATGGCGAGACCTGCCGCAGCCATCAATGTTCTTCTGGTAATCATTCTCTTTCCTCCTCTAGACGACCTGTTCTCAAAGCTCCTCGTGACAGACCGCGTCCTCCTTGCGGCCCCCAGCCCATCACAGCCTGTGGGATATATCGGGGACATTGGAACCAACAGTCAACGGGTGACGATAGCCTCAAATCCCACTTGCTTCCGTTTTCGCTAACCGGACAACCCGGCCAGACATTCCAGCCGTAATTCCGAGGCTACTTTACGGATTCATGTATACAATTTCGCCTTTAACAGCGTTTCTCGCGGAAACCGGCTGCTCAAATCGATCGGCGCCGATCAAAATTTGCGCGCCTGAAGAAAACCCGCATGAAAACGGAATTCCCCCACTCGGCCAGGAAAGTTGCCGGCCAGCCCTGTTTCCCTCCATCCCCTTATACTAGCAATAGGTCTGTATACATTGCCTGTCAATATTAGCCTTTAGCGTGACGAGGCGTCAGGCCTTGTCGGCAGAACGATCCGAGACAAACTGCTCGTAACGTTCAGCCAGCAATGCCGCCGCCTCGTCGATGAACGCGGCATCGACATCCGGCGAAAACTCGATGCGCCGAACCTTGCCATCGCGCCTGACGCGGGCGAAAACCTTGCCGCTGCTGTCCTTAAGCTCTTTCGGTTTCGGCGCCTCCGGCTTGATCCGGCGCAACAGCCGGTCGAAGAGGAACTGGAAGCGCTGATCGCTGCCGGCCGCCTGGAACCGCTGAAAATGGATCTCGTCATGGGCGGCGTTCTGGGCAGCGCCCGATTGCAGCATTTCGCCGAGCTTCATCCACCGGTCACGGCCGGCCTTTGGCGCCGGGCCGATGATGCGGATGAAATTTTCCGGAATGCCGTCCACCACCTGCATCAGGCGCGACAATTCGCTCTTCTGCACCGCGAGCGCATCGCCGATCACCTTGCGGTCGAAACCGCGGCTCGCGAGGTTTTTGGCAAACAATCCGCGCTCGATGAAGGTGAGGTTGCGGCGTTCGGCATTTTCCTTGCCCTGCGCCAGCACCAGTTCGTCGTCGGACAGCGGCCGGACGATCGCCTTGACCTCGATCCCCAGGCGAGCGGCGGCGCGCACGCGGCGGTGGCCGTAGGCGGTCTGGTAACGGCCGCTTTTGTCCGGATGCGGGCGCAGCAGCACCGGCACCTGCTGTCCGCTCTCGCGGATGCTGTCGATCAGGGCTGCGAAATCCTCGTCGTCGCGATCGTCGAGCCGCAGCCGATCCTCGATGAAGGAGGAATCGATCTTGTCCGGATGGACGGCGACGACTCGTTCGCCGTCACTGAGCGCCTAGCGCAGCGCCCGCGCCTCATCCGCATCGCGGGTCATGGTGCCGAGCGACAGGCCCATC
>NZ_JALBGW010000074.1:0-23620 GCF_023006485.1 Neorhizobium sp. BETTINA12A | reverse complement strand
CGTGGCTGGCGCTGATGCCGGGGCTCGCCATCGCGCTGGCCGTGCTCGGCCTCAACATGCTCGGCGACGGCCTGCGCGACCTCCTCGATCCCCGCGACAATTCCTGATTTCGAAACGAAGATATTGCGATGAATGACCTCCTGAAACTGACGATCCGCGAACTGCTCGACCTTTATTCGACTAGGAAGCTCTCGCCCTTGGAATACTGGCTGGCGGTCGAGGACCGTGTCGCCGCCTTCGAGCCGCATATTCAGGCGCTCTATCTCTACGATCCGGACAGTGCCAGGGCGCAGGCCGCAGCCTCCACCCAACGGTGGACAAAGGGAGCGACGCTTGGGCCGCTGGACGGCATCCCGGTGACGCTGAAGGAGCTGATCGCCACCAAGGGGCAGCCGGTGCCGCTCGGCACGGCGGCCGTCGAACTGGTGCCTGCCGCCGAAGACGCACCGATCGCCGCGCGCATGAGGGAGGACGGCGCGGTGATTTTTGCCAAGACCACCTGCCCGGATTACGGCATGCTGTCCTCCGGACTGTCAAGCTTCCATCACCTCAGCCGCAATCCTTGGGATCTCACCCAGAACCCGGGCGGATCGAGCGCCGGAGCGTCGGCCGCCGGTGCCGCCGGTTTCGGACCCCTGCATATCGGCACGGATATAGGTGGTTCGGTGCGGCTGCCGGCCGGCTGGACGGGGTTGTTCGGTTTTAAGCCGAGCCAGGGCCGTATCCCGGTCGATCCGTATTATGTCGGCCGCTGCGCGGGGCCGATGACCCGCACGGTCGAAGATGCGGCCTTTTCCATGGCGACGCTGTCGCGTCCGGACTGGCGCGACGGCACGTCGCTGCCGCCCAACGATTTCGACTGGCTTAATTTCGATATCGACGTGAAGGGCATGAAGATCGGCCTGATGCTCGATGCCGGCATCGGCCTTGCAGTCGAGGACGAGGTTCGCGATGCGGTCGTGGCCGCCGCCAAGCGCTTTGAGGATGCGGGGGCGATCATTATTCCGGTCGAACCGGTCATGAACCGCATCATGCTCGACGGGCTCGACAGTTTTTGGCGCTCGCGGTTCTGGGGCGATATCGAGAAAATGCCGGAAGAGCGCCGGGCGCTGATCCTGCCCTATATCTATCAATGGGCGGAAGGCGGGACTTACATTTCCGGCGTCGAGGCGGTGCGCGGCTTCAACCAGACGATCGAAATGCGCAAGGCCTGTGGAAGGCTGTTCACGACCGTCGACGCGGTGATCTCGCCGACCAATCCGATCGTCTCCTATCCGGCGGAATGGGCCTCGCCCACCAATGATCCGGCTTTGCCCTTCGAACATATCGGTTTCACCGTACCGTGGAACATGTCGGAACAACCGGCCTCGTCGATCAATTGCGGCTTTTCGAAAACCGGCATGCCGATCGGCCTGCAGATCGTCGGCCCGCGCTATGACGACCTGCTGGTACTGAAACTCTCCAGGGCCTTCGAGCAATGGACCGGGGGCATTTCGGCCTGGCCGGAGCCGCCGGCCGCCTGACTCCTCCGAACCTTTCCGGCTATTTCCGCCTGGGTGCAACCGCGCCGGGGAACAATCGCGCTGTTGCCGCGTTCACCGGCGGCGACAGGAAGCGTGAAGCGGGTAGCGTACGTCGCTCGCTCGGGAGACCGACCCCGTTCCACGTTTTCGACGCCGTTTGATTCCGCGCAAAGCCTTCCGCGGCTCGCGTCCTCTAAGGTTCGCAAAACAGGAGATCGATATGCCCGCAGCCAACCCCACGACAGACTTCACCCGCAATGGCACCGGCCAGAACTCGGCAGCCAGCAAGGACGTCGAAGCCCAGATCCAGCAGCTCCGCGACGATATCGCTGCACTGACGCGCAGCATTGCTGCCGTGGGCAATGAGAAGGCCAGCGAATACAAGGGTAAGGCCCGCCGGGTCGCCAACGATGCCGCCGACGCTTCGATGCATATGGTGGAAGCCGCCCGCGATCAGGCTCTGTCGATGGAAAAGGACCTGGAACGCCAGATCCGCACAAACCCTATCCAGGCCGTCGCGATCGCCGCCGGCGTGGGATTTCTCTTCGCGCTGCTGACGCGTCGCTGACGATGACAGGACTTGGTCCACTTTTGGCTTCACTCGCCGCGATGGATATCGCGGCGTTGACGCGCAAGCTCAAAAGAAATGCGATCCTCTATGCTTTCGTGCTGCTTTTCCTGCTGACGGCCTATGGACTGTTAGTGGCGGCGCTCGCAGTCTATCTCGCCGGCATATGGGGACCGCCGATGGCGCTGCTTGCAGTCGCCGGTGGCGCGCTCGTCCTGGCATTGATCATGTATCTCTGCGTCGTTATCGCCAATGCTTCCGAACAGCGCCGCAAGCGGGAAGCCGCGGCCTCCAACAGTTCCAAGGCGTTGATGATAACAGCGGCTCTGACGGCATTGCCGCTGCTGGTCAAATCACGTCCGCTGCTGCTCGTCGCGGTGGTCGGCGGTCTTGGCTTCCTCGCGGCGAAGTCCATGGGTGGTCCGGGCCGGCGACATTCCGAGCCCGCCGAATAGGCAGGTCTCGTCGCGCGACCAGCTGAACGGTCGCCTGCCGCGCGCAGGCGGCCGTATTCCGCGTTGTGCTGGGGCCTGCTCTCGACGAAAGCGGGCTTCGCGAACAATAGCAGGCGGTTTGCGACCGCCCTGTGTCTTTTGTAAATGACCGGGCGTTCTTTCGATGGTCTAGCCGAATTTCGTTGTCGAATCTCGGGCGGACTTAATTGTTGCGAATCCTCGTTGTCGATCGGGAGTTCCTGGTGGCCATGGAAGTGGAGGCCGTGCTCACCGAGGCGCTTGCCTGCGAGGTCCATGTCGCCACGCCACACACCTATATGGTGGAACTGGAAAGCGGCTGGTTCGACGTTATCGTCATCGATTCGAGGCTGATTGGTGGAGAGGCTGGGCTTCGGCTGAGAGCTTCAGGCTCGGGTCTGGTGTTCACCACGCTCAGCGTCGAGGACATGGATGGTCTGAAGGGCTGGGACGGAATAAGTGTCGTCGCCAAACCGTTCAACGACCGCCACCTCGTCGAAGCCGTCAAAAACGCCGCCCAGGTGTGAGCGGCGTTCTCTCAGATTTTTCAGGATCAGCTGCCAAAAGCACGTGACGTGATCGCCGCATCGCCTGCATCGGGGCCGTAGTCGCCCTCGCCGGAGACGCCCAGCAGCTCCTGCAGACGGGCGCGGGCGCGGCTGACGCGACTCTTGATCGTGCCGACGGCGCAGCCGCAGATCGCAGCCGCCTCCTCATAGGCGAAACCGGCGGCACCCACGAGGATGATCGCTTCGCGCTGATCGTCAGGCAGCTTGTCGAGCGCCTTGCGGAAATCCTGCAGGTCGAGCCTGCCGTACTGTTCCGGATGGACCGAGAAACGCTCGCTGAACAGGCCGTCGCTATCCTGCACCTCGCGTCCGCGCTTGCGCATCTGGCTGTAGAATTCGTTGCGCAGGATGGTGAACAGCCAGGCCCGCATGTTGGTGCCTGCGGTGAAGCTGGTCTGGTTCGCCCAGGCTTTCATGATTGTATCCTGCACGAGGTCGTCCGCCTTGTCGTGCCGGCCTGTCAGGGATACCGCGAAGGCACGCAGATTAGGCAGCGACGCGAGAAGGTCGCGCTTGAAGCCGCGATCGTCGCTCTCGTCTTCCTTGCTCATTTTGCGTTCACCGGTTTGGCGTTCTTCTCAGCCTGCTCCAGGCGCTCGAGAAGATCGAGAAAACGATCCGGAATCCCTTCTTCCTGTACCGCGTCGTAGAAGTCCCGTAACTTGCGGGATATGGATGCATTCGGCGGCACCGCTCCGGGTCGGACTTCTTGGGATGGGATTGCTGTCATCTCTTCTTTTTTTCTGTTGTCGTCACTCATCACGCGGGCAGCCTGTTGCGATATCGTCGGGCAAAGGAATTCCTGGCGGCAAAAAAAGTTCCACTCTTGCGGAACTTTTTTTCAAGGCCCACGTTCATAACAGGTCAATTGCCCACCGGGCACCGAGGGAGATTTTGTATGTCACTCACCACACGCGTTGCGTCTCACCTTCCATATCTGCGTCGGTATGCTCGCGCCGTCACCGGATCACAGACCTCGGGAGACGCCTATGTTGCCGCGGTCCTGGAAGCTTTGATCGCAGACGTTTCGATATTCCCCGAAACGTCCAAGGACCGTGTTTCGCTCTATAAACTCTTTGTTACAATTTTTGGTTCCACGAACATTGAGATTCGCCCGATCGAATCGCCGTTTGCCTGGGAGCAGCGCGCGGCAGCCAATCTCTCGATGCTTCCCTCCCAGTCGCGGCATGCGTTCCTGCTTGTCTCCGTGGAGGGTTTCAGTATCGAGGAAGCCGCGGAGGTCCTGGATGTCAGCCCCGCTGAAGTGAACCGCCTGCTCGACGACGCGACCCGCGAAATCTCGCGGCAGGTCGCGACCGACATCATGATCATCGAGGACGAGCCGCTGATCGCGCTCGACATCGAACAAATGGTGCAGGATCTCGGCCACCGCGTCACTGGCATCGCCCGCACCCATAAGGAAGCGGTGTCGCTCTTCCAGTCCTCGCACCCGAAAATGGTGCTCGCCGATATCCAGCTCGCCGACGGCAGCTCCGGGATCGACGCGGTCAATGAAATCCTGAAGTCTTCGAGCGTGCCGGTGATCTTCATCACCGCTTTCCCGGAGCGGCTTCTGACCGGCGAACGCCCGGAACCAGCCTTCCTCGTTACCAAGCCCTTCAACCCGGACATGGTGAAGGCGTTGATCAGCCAGGCGCTGTTCTTCAACGAAGCCGTGAAGGCCGCCGCTTGATCCCATGGGCGGCAGGCGAGCGGACCAGGCCGGAACAAAATGCAACGGGTAGCGTTCTGGCGCATCCGAAGAGGAAGGCCCATGTTGTATTATGCTCTTGTCTGCCTGCTCGTCGCGATCTTCACCGGTGCGCTCGGCTTCAGCGGCATTGCGGGAACGGCAACCGGCCTCGCACAGCTTCTGTTTTTCCTGTTTCTCGCACTGTTGCTGATATCGCTGGTGGTCGGGTTGTTCCGGCGTGTTTGACGTCCTATAAAAGTCGGATAATCATACTCATAAATCCAGGTGTTTCTGCGCACAGCAGGTGCCCGGTTTCCCCCGCAAGCCCGCAGACGGAGTGAGTAACTTGGTGAATCCCCTGACATGGCAGCAGGCTGGTCAGAGTGATGACAAGTTACGCGGATTTTTCATGCCGGCGCTGGTGGATCTCGGCGCCAGCATCATGATCCAGGACGCAGGCCGCAATTATCTCTTCGTCACTCATCTTCCGGAGGTCTGGGCGGTCGAGCACGTCAGGACACCCACCGATGTCAGCCTGTTCGGCGACGAGGTCGGGGCAAAGCTCGCGACCCTCAAGGACGGCATGACGGAAGCCGGTCGCAAGGGCCATATCGAGATTACCATCGGCACCGAGCAGATCTACGAGTTCCGCGTCCAGACGGTGGAATTCTCCAATGGCGGCCTGCATTTCGTCACCACCATCATCGACCGTTCCGAGGAACGTCATCGCGAGCGGCTGCTGCGCGCGCTGCTGCGCGAGGTCAGCCACCGTTCCAAGAACCTGCTCGCCATCATCCAGAGCATTGCGCTGCAGACGGCCCGTTATTCAGGCTCGCTGGAACTGTTTCTGCACAAGTTCCGGGGGCGGCTTTATTCACTCTCGCAGAGCCAGGACCTGATCACCGATTCCAGCTGGCGCGGCGCCTATTTTTTCGAACTGGTGCAGCAGCAGACGGAAAAGTACCTGCCCGAGAACAAGCATCTCGTGCGCGTCCACGGGGACAACATCCTTTTGACGCCGAACGCCTCGCTGCATATCGGACTGGCGCTGCACGAGCTGATCGTCAACGCGGTCAGCCACGGTTCGCTATTGCGCAGCGGTCGGGTGATCAACGTCACCTGCACCCGCATGCACCTCAACGGCCATGATTCGCTGGAGATGATCTGGGACGAAGTGCTGGATGCCAGCCGGAGCTCCGAAGATACCGAGGATTCATTGAAGGCGCATTTCGGCAGCACCGTGCTGGAGCGTGTCGTGCCGGCCTCCGTCAACGGCAAGGCGCAATACGTCATCTCCAACGATCGCATCAGCTATCGGCTGGTATTCCCGCTGGAGAGCGGCGGGGATTGAAGAATAGTCGTTGGTGAGTAGCTTTCCGGCTCATTGATGCCTCGCGACGTAAGTCTTTCCGAAAAGCTCGTTCGCAGCGCCATTATTCACCATGCCCCACAAAACTGAGCTGGCCCGGTTCCGGTTGACGGAGCCGAGCCAGTTCGTCTCTTCGAGGGGGATTGAAGAGTATGTCCGAAGGCTTTGTAGGGCGGGGGACGGGGGGTCGCCTTCGAACACTCACATAACGGGCGCCTCGGGAATAGGTTCCGGCAGTTCCAAATTTTTTTGAGTTTTTTTCAGCGGCCTTTTTTCCGACTGGCGAATGAAGAATGGCGGCTTTGCAGCCGCCGTTCCGATCGGGTCCGTGTGGCGGGCTCAGTGTTTCAGCGCTCTCGGATCGAGCGCGTCGCGGATCGCATCGCCCATATAGTTGACGCTGAGTACAGTCAGCGAGATCGCCAGGCCCGGCCAGAGCACGCGCGAGGGTGTCAACTGCAGGAAGTTGGCGCCATCGAACAACAGCCGTCCCCAGGTCGGGAAATCCGAGGGAAAGCCGAGGCCCAGGAAGCTCAACGCCGATTCCGTGATGATCGCCGAAGCGATGCCCAATGTCGCCGAAACCATGATCGAACTCAGCACGTTTGGCAGGATGTGCCTGAGGATGATGCGATATTCCCGCATGCCGCTCGCCTTCGCCGCCAGGATGAATTCCTGGCTTTTGACGGCCAGCACATCGCCGCGCACGATACGGGCGGTGTGCATCCAGCTGGTGATCCCGATCACGAAGACGATCAGGATGAAGATGCCGGTTTCGGGTCCGAATGCCGCCCGCAGGGTATCGCGGAACAACATCAGGATGACGAGTAGCAGCGGCAGCAGCGGTAGCGCCAGGAACAGGTCGGTGATGCGCATCAGCGGACCGTCGAGCCTGCGGATATAGCCGGAGACTACCCCCACCAGCGTTCCGAGGAAAAGCGCCAGCAACATCGCCGTGATGCCGACCGCAAGCGAGATGCGGCCACCGGCGAGCACCTGGGCAAGCATGTCCTTGCCGAGGTTATCGGTGCCGAACGGATGTGCCCAGGAGGGCCATTGGTTCTTGTCGCGGATATTGATGGCGTTGGGGGCCACCCGGTGGATATACGGACCCACGAACACCGCCAGCACGATGAACGTGAAGACGATCAATCCGACTACTCCGCCCTTGTGGGAACGGAACTGGCGCCAGATGTCCGCGAGCGCCGACCTGGTGGGAGTTGCCGCCTTGGCGGGCGGGGCGGTTGTAAGCGTCGCATCAGTCATAACGGATCCTCGGGTCAAGAATGCCGTAAAGCACGTCGGCGATGAGGTTGAAGAGCACGATCAGCACCGCGAAGATGAAGGTCAGGGTCTGGACGAGCGGGATATCGGCCCCCTGAACCGCGATGATCAGCAATTGGCCAAGCCCGTTCACGCGAAAGATCTGCTCGGTGATGATGGCGCCCGAGAAGATCGTCGGCACGCCGAGTGCGATCACGGTGACGACCGGGATCAGGCTGTTGCGCAGCACATGGATGAGCAGAACCGACTTTTCCTTGACGCCCTTGGCACGCGCGGTGCGCACGTAGTCCTGGTGCAGGTTGTCGAGCATCGAGGCCCGCACGAAACGGGTGATCTGCGAGGCGTTGAAGAGCGACAGAACGGTGACCGGCAAGGCCATCTGCTTGATCTGCTGCAGGAAGCTCGAGAAGTCGTTGACGACCAGGTTGGTGTCATAGACCGACGGGAACCATTGCAGCCAGGAGGAGAAGATGACGACCAGCAGCACGCCGGTGAAGAAGGTCGGCACCGAGTATCCGACCATCGACAGGAACGTGCCGATCTGGTCGAAGATCGAATACTGCTTGTAGGCGGAGATGACGCCGATCGGAACGGCGATCATCACCCCGAACACATAAGCGAGACCAACAACCCACAGCGTCTGGGGCAGGCGCTGGACGATCAGGTCGACCACCGGGCTGCGGGTCGCCCAGGACAGCACCCGCATGCGAGTACCATCGCCGAATTGCCAACCGGTCAGGCGTTCGAGGATGTTGAGTGGTTCGTTGATGAAGAATTGCTGCAGCCAGTAGAGGTAGCGGAAGAAGAATGGCTGATCGAGGCCGAGCGATGCGCGGATCTGTTCGCGGACCTCCGGCGGGATCGTCAACGGCAGGTCGCCGGTCGGATCGTTGGGGGCAAGATCGAGTAGCGCGAAAATGACGAAGCTAATGATCAGCAGCGTCGGGATTGCGAAGAGCAATCGTCGCAAGGTGTAGGTGAACATCAATAAGTCTCCAGACTAGCGCGGAGAAGAAAATGCGGGCGCCGGGCCTGCCGCAAGGGCAGGCCCGGCGATCGGCATCACTTCGTGCGCGACCAGTCGGCGACGTTCCACAGCTCGCTATCCCAGGCGTTCATCTTCACGCCGGCGAGCTTGAGAGAATGCGAGGAGACGCTGCCGCGGTGGACGAGCGGGATATGCGCGCCTTCTTCGGTCAGCATGTCGTTGAGCTGCTTGGCAAGCGCTGCGCGCTTGTCGAGCTCGGCGGTCTTCGAAAGTTCGCCGAGCAGCTTGTCATAGGCCGGGTTGCAGTAACGCGGAATGTTCTGGCCCTGCCAACCGTTCGCCGGGCCGGGAACCTTGTCGCACAGCCATTCTGCGAGATACTTTTCCGGATCGGTGCCGTCGAAGTTGTTGGTGTACATTTCGACGTCGGCATAGAACTTCTGGAAGGTGTCCGGGCTTGCCGGATCGCCGCCGAAGAAGACCGAGGCGCTGGCGTTGCGCAGTTCGGCGCCGACGCCAATCTGCGACCACATGTCCTTCACCAGTTCCTGGGTCGCCTGGCGAACCGAGTTGGTGGAGGTCGCATAGAGGTAGGAGAGCTTCACGCCGTTCTTGGCACGGATGCCATCCGGGCCTTTCTTCCAGCCGGCATCGTCAAGCAGCTTGTTGGCGGCCACAAGATCCTGCTTCAGGCACCAGTTGTCGTTCTTGGTGGAAGCGACGGCGGCCGGTGCGGGAACGATGTTGCAGGTCGCCTTGCCGGCTGCGCCGTATCCTGCCTCGACGATGATGCTGCGGTCGATGGCGAGCGAAAGCGCGCGGCGGACTGCCGGGTCGGAGAGCGAAGGATGCGGGCCGGCTTCCTTGGTGGAACGTTTTGCGCCAAGCGACGGATCGGCATTGTAGTGGTTGAGGTTGATACGTTCGACCTGGGTGCCGAATGCCGTTTCCAGCTTGCCTTTGCCGGCGGCGACCATCTTGGCGAGGATTTCCGGCTCTACCTGCATGTTCCAGGCATAATCGTATTCGCCGGTTTCGAGAACGGCGCGCGCCGCCGACGCAGCGTCGCCACCGCCCTTGAGGGTGACGGTTGCGAAGGCAGGCTTTGCCGCATCGCGGTAATTAGTGTTGGCGGTCAGCGTGATGACGTCGTTCGGCTTGAATTCCTTGACGACGAACGGACCGGTGCCGATCGGGCCGAAGTTGGCCGAGGTGCAGCCCGGGGCCTTGGCGCCGACGCAGTTTTCGAATTGCTTCTTCTGGATGACCGGCGACTGGGCGCCGACGAAAGCGCTGTAGGGATAGGGCTTCGGTTCGGTAAAGGTGATCTTGACCGTCTGCGGATCCGGAGCCTCGACGCTCTTGACGCCCTCGTACTGGGCGGCCTGGGCGCAACCGCCGTCCGGTGCGATGCAATATTTCCAGGTGAAGATGACGTCATCAGCCGTAAAAGGCGTGCCGTCCGACCATTTGACACCCGGCTTGATCTTCCAGGTCATGCTGAGCAGGTCCTTGGCGACGCCGCCGTTCTCGACGGTCGGGATCTCGGTCACCAGCATCGGCACGAGACTACCCTTCTCGTCGTAGCGGGCGAGCGGCTCGATGACCATCGAGGACGCGTAGACTTCCTTGGTGCCGCCGGAGAGGTAGGGGTTCATCGTCGAAACGGCCTGCCAGAACAGGATCTTCAGATCCCCGTCCGTGCCCCGTTCGGCATGCGCGGCGGCGCCGGCGAAGGTGAGGGCGGCAACTGTGCCGGCCAAAAGAAGTTTGAGGTTTTTCATGCTGCTATTCCCCTTGTCGTTCTCTTATGAGTTGTGGTTGGGCCTGCCGGTCAAGCCGGCTTTTTGTGCCTCGGGACTGCGAAGTCGCCTTCCTCAACTTATTGACTTCGCAGCGTATTTCCTGTCGGTTCCTCCTCCGAAACTACCTTAAGAACAAGTTACATCCTGCCGCTTTTGGCGAGCATGATCAAATTTTGAGCCATCTAAGCATAGGCCTATTTTCCGTTCAAGCCGGAAAATTGAAGCTTGCAAAATCGTGTCTTCGCGTCGCAATATCCGCCCGACATCCACCCTTGGCAGAGTGGAAATATGAAAAAAACAACGGGGTTATCACTATGCCGGTCATCAATCGCGTCGCCGAAATGCAGGATCAGGTCGCTGAATGGCGGCGCCATCTGCACGAGAATCCGGAGCTGCTCTACGACGTCCACGAGACCTCGAGATTCGTCGCCGAGAAGCTGCGGGCCTTCGGCTGCGACATCGTCGAGACCGGCATCGGCAGGACCGGCGTCGTCGCAATCATCAAGGGTAGCCAGGGCGATGGTCCGGTCATCGGTTTCCGCGCCGATATGGACGCGCTGCCGATCCTTGAGACCTCCGGCAAGCCCTGGGCTTCCAAGACGCCCGGCAAGGCGCATTCCTGCGGCCATGACGGCCACACCGCCATGCTCCTGGGTGCTGCGCAATACCTTGCCGAGACGCGCAATTTCAAAGGTTCGGTCGCGCTGATCTTCCAGCCGGCGGAGGAGGGCGGCGCGGGCGCACTGGCGATGATCAACGACGGCATGATGGAGAAGTTCGGCATCAAGGAAGTCTACGGCATGCATAACGAACCGCGGCTTCCGGTCGGCAGTTTCTCCACCCGCAAGGGCGGCATCATGGCGGCGGCCGACACGTTCGAAATCACCGTCCACGGCCGCGGCAGCCATGCCGCGCAGCCGCACAATTCGATCGATCCGATCCTGGTGTCCTCACATATCGTGCTGGCGCTGCAGTCGATCGTCTCGCGCGAGACCGACCCCCTGAAGTCGCTGGTCGTCACCGTCGCCTCGATCCACGGCGGCGAGGCGAGCAACGTTATTCCCGCCTATGTCAAGATGACCGGGACGGTGCGCACGCTGCTGCCGGAAACTCGCGATTTTGCCGAGAAGCGCCTGAGCGAAGTGGCTCAATCAACCGCGATCGCCCATGGCGCGACGGCTGATGTCATGTATCGCCGCGGTTATCCCGTCACCTTCAACCACGACAACGAGACGGATTTTGCCATCGAGATCGCGGCCAAGGTCGCCGGTCCCAAGTCGGTGCTGACCGGCATGGCGCCGCATATGGGCGCGGAGGATTTTTCCTACATGCTGGAGAAGCGCCCCGGCGCCTTCATCTTCATCGGCAACGGCGATACCGCCAACCTCCACAATGCTGCTTATGACTTCAACGACGAGGCTATTCCTTTTGGCGTCAGCTACTGGATCACGCTCGCCGAAACCGCGCTCGCCGCCTGATCCGAAGGAGATTTCCATGCTGCTTTCCGGCACTTCCATGGAACAGGGCGGTGGTTCGGTGACCCCGGTCCTGTCTGTCCGCAATCTTTCCACCTCGTTCCGGGTGAACGACGAATGGCGCACCGTGGTGCGCAACATCTCGTTCGACGTGGCGCCGCGCGAGACGGTGGCGATCGTCGGCGAATCGGGCTCGGGCAAGAGCGTCACTTCGCTGTCCATCATGCGGCTGCTGCCGAAGAATTCGAGCAGGATCGAAGGCCAGGTCTTCCTCAACGGCCGCGAATTGCTGTCGCTGCAGGAAGAGCAGATGCGCCGCGTGCGCGGCAAAGACATCTCGATGATTTTCCAGGAGCCGATGACCTCGCTCAACCCAATTTTTCCAATTGGCAAGCAGATCGCCGAAGCGCTGACGGTCCATACCGACATCAGCAATGCCGATGCGAAGAAGGAAGTCATCCGCCTGCTCGAAAAGGTGCGCATCCCCAACGCCTTGTCGCGTTTCGACGAATATCCGCACCAGTTTTCCGGCGGCATGCGCCAGCGCGTTATGATCGCCATGGCACTGGCGGCGAGACCTAAGTTGCTGATCGCCGACGAACCGACCACCGCGCTCGACGTCACCATCCAGGGCCAGATCCTCGACCTGATCAAGGTGCTGCAGGAAGAGGAGGGCATGTCGGTCCTCTTCATCACCCATGACATGGGCGTGGTGGCCGAAGTCGCCGACCGCACCATCGTCATGTATCGCGGCGATGCGGTGGAGACGGGCGAGACCAGCGACATCTTCCACCGCGGCCAGCATCCCTATACCCGCGCACTTCTGTCCGCCGTGCCGCGTCTCGGCTCGATGGGCGAGCGCAAGCTGCCGCTCCGGTTCCCGATCGTCGATATCAAGACTGGCGAACAGATACTGCTTGCCGACGTCACCGACACGGTCGGCAAGGGCAAGACGCCGATCCTCGACGTCAAGGATCTGACCACCCGGTTCGACATCCATTCCGGCCTGTTCGGCCGCAAGTCCGGCGCGGTCCATGCGGTCGAAAAGGTCTCCTTCGATCTGTTCCCGGGCGAGACCCTGTCGCTCGTCGGCGAATCGGGCTGCGGCAAGTCGACCACCGGCCGTTCCGTCACCCGTCTCATTACGCCGACCAGCGGCGAGGTCACTCTCGATGGTTATGAGGTTATGAAGCTCGATCAGCCGACGCTGCGCCAGATGCGCCGGTCGATCCAGATGGTTTTCCAGGACCCGTTCGCCTCATTGAACCCGCGCATGAGTGTCGGTTCGGCTGTTATGGAGCCCTATGTCGAGCACAGCCTCGGCACCAAGCAACAGGCCCGCGACAAGGCGGCGAGCCTGATGGAGAAGGTCGGCCTTTCCGCCGACATGATGAAGCGTTTCCCGCATGAGTTTTCCGGCGGCCAGCGCCAGCGCATCGCGATCGCCCGCGCCCTTATGCTCGACCCGAAGATCATCGTCGCCGACGAAGCGGTCTCGGCGCTCGACGTGTCGATCAAGGCGCAGGTCTGCAACCTGCTCCTCGACCTGCAGCAGAGCCTCAACCTCGCCTTCCTCTTCATCAGCCATGACATGGCGGTGGTGGAGCGCGTCAGCCATCGGGTGGCGGTCATGTATCTCGGCGAGATCGTCGAAATCGGCCCTCGTGCGGCAGTGTTCGAAAACCCGCAGCATCCCTATACGCGGAAGCTTATGTCCGCCGTGCCGATTCCGGATCCGTCCCGCCGGCGGATCAAGCGCAACATGTCCACCGACGAAATCAAGAGCCCGATCCGCCCGGTCAACTACGTGCCGCCAAAGCGGGAATATCGGGAGGTGAGTGCGGGGCATGTGGTGCAGGTGGCGTAGGTTTTTCCGCGCTGCCAGTGATCGCTGAATTTGCCGGTCGCCCGGATTTCTGGTATCTTTGTGGTGTCAGAAATCCGGGCAACCTGCCGGGTGGAAGGAAACTCTCTAACATGAGCGACAAGGATACGATCCGGCAACGCACTTTTGAAGCGGCGCATCTTCAGTTGATTGCGGGCAATCCTCTTGATGCGGAGGATATTGCCATGTTCGAGATGTTCGATCGTGAGGATTGGTCTTTTGAGCGGCAACGAGCCTATATTCTCGATCGAGCACGGGCCGCCGCATCTCGAACTGGAGAATGAACAACGATCCCTATGTGTGTTGTGGGTACAAAAATCTCACAGACAAATCGGATATATGGGGAATCGAATCAATGGCTTTGCCGAGTGTCTTTCTTGACTATCCGCTCACCCGGCGGCGACTGACGCGCTAATCGGATTCTTCGGCGATTAGGGCATAAAACCTATCCGATTTTTAAATGGTGAAAGAAAAAAATCATGAGTTTGAGCGAATTCGTGGATTGTCTCATGCTCAGCGAAAATAGGCGGCATTGCAATATTGATCGTCCATTCAAGCATCCTTTGATCTGACTGGTCGAGGTCAAACCAGTCTTTTTCGTCCGACTTCCAAACGATATTGCTCGGAAGTAAATGTTTCAAAAAATGTGCGTCCTCCGCAAGCAAACACCAAACTTTTGCACCAGCCATAAGTGCGCCAGCGTTGGTTTTGGAAAGTCGCTCCAAGCGGCCGAGCATCGCTGCAAATAGAAACCATGCCCACCGCCGCGAGTTTATTTCGTGACCATGAGAGGCCTCTAACATTTTCACGGCCTCAGGGATAAAGTTATCTAGCGTGAAGACATCCCCGTTTTTTATAGCTTCGGAATACATTACCGAAACGACAGGCAGGAGGTTTTCGTAGGCCACAAGTACGTGGGCTCGCGTTGCAGAATCCATTTGTGTGAAAAATTGCTCAACAGCCAACGCGTATTTATCAGCATCAAATTTCAATAGGGCTAGAAATTCGCTCTCCGGTTTCTTCCTTTTGAAAAGACCCCACATATTTCAGCCTCCCTGGTTATGTCATGCTGATTTATTACACTCGCTGATCGCTCGGCAAGGTGGTGCCGTACGCAGCTTCTTCGCGTCAGCCCAGTCAGTCTGATTGGATTCTTGGCGACGATGCCCTGGATTTCCTCGGAAATATCGCGAGGTCCCCACAGGCTATATCATAAGGTTGCATCGCCCCGCCCCGTTCTTCCACCCGTTTGACAGACCATCCGAAACCATGGCAGCAACAGGTGGAGGAGAATTTCTGCCATGGCAAAACGGTCTGATACGCAAGGGCGGCTCGACGATGCGGCGCGGGCCGGCTGGCTCTATTATGTCGCGGGGCGGACCCAGGACGAGATCGCCGCGGCCATGAGCATTTCGCGGCAGTCGGCGCAGCGGCTGGTGTCGCTCGCGGTTGCCGAACGGCTGATCAAGGTGCGCCTCGACCACCCGATCGCCGCCTGCCTGGAACTCGCCGAGGCGTTGCGCAAGAAATACGATCTCAAACATGTCGAAGTGGTGCCGAGCGATCCGGCAGGGAGTTCCAGCACCGTCGGGATCGCCGAAGCCGGCGCCGCCGAGATCGAGCGCTGGCTGAAGCGCCCGGACCCGATCGTCATCGCGGTCGGCACGGGCCGCACATTGAAAGCCGCCGTCGACCAGCTGCCGCCGATGGAGTGCCCGCAGCACCGGATCGTGTCGCTGACCGGCAATATCGGGCCGGACGGATCGGCCGCCTTCTATAACGTCATCTTCTCGATGGCGGACGCGATCAAGGCGCGGCATTTTCCTATGCCGCTGCCGGTTCTCTGTTCCTCGGCCGAAGAGCGCGAAACCCTGCACGACCAGGCGCTGGTGCGCTCGACGCTCGAACTCGGCGCACAGGCGGACGTTACCTTCGTCGGCATCGGCGAACTCGGGCCGGACGGCCCGCTCTGCGTCGACGGCTTCCTCGGCAAGGAGGAAATGCAAAAGCTCGTTCGAGAAGGTGCTGCCGGCGAGATCTGCGGCTGGGTGTATGACAACCAGGGCAAGCTTCTCGCCAATTCCATCAACGACCGCGTCGCCAGTGTGCCGATCCCTTCGCGGGAGACCTCCTCCGTCATCGGACTGGCGCTGGGACGCAAGAAATTCCAGGCGATTTCCGCCGCGCTCAAGGGCAATATCATCAACGGTGTGATCACTGATGAAGCGACTGCGGAGCAATTGCTCGGTCGTTGAGCAAAAATTATCCGTAACCAGATCAACGACATGACCTATGTCTGCTGCGCTGCAGCGACGAATGGCGATTGACTTTTTACGCCGTTTAACGAGTAATTGCCCATGAGCAAAGCGAATGCTCGTTACTCATCTTCTGGGAGGAAGATATGACATTGAAGACGATTTTGCTGGGCGCCTGCTCGGCGCTGGCGCTTGCCGGCCTTTTCTCCACCGCGGCTTCGGCTGAAACCCTCACCATCGCGACGGTCAACAACGGCGACATGGTCCGCATGCAGGGCCTGACTTCCGAGTTCACCAAGGCGAACCCGGATATCCAGATCAACTGGGTCACGCTTGAAGAAAACGTGCTGCGTGAGCGTGTCACCACTGACATCGCCACCAAGGGCGGCCAGTACGACATCCTGACGATCGGCAATTACGAAGTTCCGATCTGGGCCAAGCAGGGCTGGCTGCTTGAGCTGAACAAGCTCGGCGACAAATATGACGCCAACGACATCCTGCCGGCGATCAAGGGCGGTCTGACCGTCAACGGCAAGCTTTATGCGGCGCCGTTCTACGGCGAGTCGGCGATGATCATGTATCGCAAGGACCTGTTCGAGAAGGCCGGCCTCAAGATGCCGGAAAACCCGACCTGGGAATTCATCGGCGATGCGGCTCGCAAGATCACCGACCGCAAGACCGACGTGAACGGTATCTGCCTGCGCGGCAAGGCCGGCTGGGGCGAGAACATGGCCTTCATCACGGCGCTTACCAATTCGTTTGGCGGCCGTTGGTTCGACGAAAAGTGGAACCCGCAGTTTGACCAGCCGGAATGGAAGGCTGCCTTGCAGTTCTATGTGGACCTGATGAAGGATGCCGGCCCGTCCGGTGCTTCCTCGAACGGCTTCAACGAAAACCTGACGCTGTTCCAGCAGGGCAAATGCGGCATGTGGATGGACGCCACGGTGGCCGCCTCCTTCGTTTCCAACCCGAAGGATTCCAAGGTTGCCGACAAGGTGGGCTACGCGCTCTTCCCGGTGAAGGGCGAGATGAAGAACCACGGCAACTGGCTGTGGTCGTGGAACCTCGCGGTTCCGAACTCGTCGAAGAAGGCTGACTCGGCGCAGAAGTTCATCTCCTGGGCAACCAGCAAGGAATATACCCAGCTCGTCGCCGCCAAGGAAGGCTGGGCCAACGTTCCTCCGGGCACCCGCACCTCGCTCTACAACAACGAAGACTACAAGAAGGCTGCTGCCTTCGCGGTTCCGACACTTGCCGCGATGAACGCTGCCGACATCACCAAGCCGACCGTCAAGCCGGTGCCCTATACCGGCGGCCAGTTCGTCGCGATCCCTGAATTCCAGGCGATCGGCACCAATGTCGGCCAGTTGTTCTCGGCAGTCGTCGCCGGCCAGTCCACGGTCGCCGATGCGCTTGCCCAGGCCCAGACGGCTACGACGCGCGAAATGAAGCGCGCAGGTTATCCGAAATAACCTCCAGAGCCACGGCTGTCCGGCATCCTGCGCCGGACAGCCGGATCTTGGCCGACATCACTCGCTTGAAGATTTGAGGCGGGCCGGTGATCGGGCAAGGCAACCCGGCAACAACCAGATAACAACAAAAACCTGCATCCTGCGTCCGTCTTCTTCCCCAAAAGAAAAGGCGCTGGATAACTGGAACGACGACGTTCCACGGGAGGGCGTCTGATATGGCAACGCAAAACACCAAGACGTTGGCGCGCCTGATGATGGCGCCCTCCGTTCTGCTTCTTCTTATCTGGATGATCGTGCCACTGGCGATGACGCTGTGGTTCTCGTTCCAGAACTACAATCTGCTCGATCCGTCCAATGTCAGTTTCACGGGTCTGTTCAACTACCAGTTCTTCTATACCGACCCCGCCTTCTTCCAGTCGATCTGGAACACGCTGGTCATCGTCGGCGGCGTGCTCTTGATCACCGTCATCGGCGGCATCGCCATCGCGCTGCTTCTCGACCAGCCCATCTTCGGGCAGGGCATCGTCCGCATCCTGATCATCTCGCCTTTTTTCGTCATGCCGCCGGTTGCGGCGCTGGTGTGGAAGAACATGATCATGAACCCGAGCTACGGGGTATTTGCCGATATATCGAGGTTCTTTGGCCTTCGCCCGGTCGACTGGTTCGCGCAATATCCGCTGTTTTCGATCGTCGTCATCGTCGCCTGGCAGTGGCTGCCGTTCGCAACACTCATTCTGCTGACCGCGCTGCAGTCACTCGACGGGGAGCAGAAGGAAGCGGCGGAGATGGACGGCGCCAACTTCCTCAACCGCTTTATCTACCTGGTGGTGCCGCATCTCGCGCGGTCGATTACGGTCGTCATCCTCATCCAGACGATCTTCCTGCTCGGCGTCTATGCGGAAATCCTGGTCACCACCAATGGCGGCCCCGGTTACGCCTCCACCAACCTCGCCTTCCTGATCTACCGCACGGCGCTCCTCGGCTACGACGTCGGCGGCGCCTCGGCAGGCGGCATTATCGCAGTCGTGCTCGCCAATATCGTCGCCTTCTTCCTGATGCGCGCCGTCGGCAAGAACCTGGACCGGTAGGAGAAGATCATGGCACGCAACGTTACGACAAGACACAAGATCACCGCCACGGTCGCCGCCTGGATCGTCGCGCTGATCATCTTCTTCCCGATCCTCTATACGATCATCACCAGCATCAAGACCGAGCCGGAAGCGATCGCGGGTTTCAGCCTGTGGCCGTCCGGCACGTTCGAGAACTACATTACCGTCCAGACCCAGCGCGATTACCTGAAGCCGTTCATGAATTCGGTGATCCTGTCGGTCGGCTCCACCATCCTGGCACTGATCATCGCGATCCCGTCCGCCTGGGCGATGGCGTTCTCGCCGACCAAGCGGACCAAGGACATCCTGATGTGGATGCTGTCCACCAAGATGATGCCGGCGGTCGCAGTCCTGGTGCCGATCTATCTTCTGTTCCGTGATTTCGGCCTGCTCGACAGCCGCATCGGCCTGACCGTGATGCTGACGCTGATCAACCTGCCGATCGTGGTGTGGATGCTTTATACCTACTTCCGCGAAATCCCCGGCGAGATCCTGGAAGCGTCGCGGATGGACGGAGCGGGGCTCTGGCAGGAGATCGTCTACGTGCTGACGCCGATGGCGGTGCCGGGCATCGCCTCGACGCTGCTCCTCAACATCATCCTTGCCTGGAACGAGTCGTTCTGGACGATCCGGCTGTCGACCACCAATGCGGCGCCGCTGACGGCCTTCATCGCCTCGTTCTCCAGTCCGCAAGGCCTGTTCTGGGCAAAACTCTCGGCCGCATCGACCATGGCGATCGCGCCGATCCTCATCCTCGGATGGTTCTCACAGAAACAACTCGTTCGCGGCCTCACGTTTGGCGCGGTTAAGTAAGGAAAACGGACATGGGCAGCATCACGCTCCAAAAAGTGTCGAAAGTGTTCGGCGAGGCCAAGGTCATTCCGTCGATCGATCTCGAAATCAATGACGGCGAATTCGTCGTCTTCGTCGGTCCCTCGGGTTGCGGCAAATCCACCCTGCTGCGCCTGATCGCCGGCCTGGAAGATGTGTCCGGCGGCCAAATCCTGATCGACGGCAAGGACGTCACCCAGGCAGCCCCCGCCGAGCGCGGCCTTGCCATGGTGTTCCAGTCCTACGCGCTCTATCCCCATATGAGCGTGCGCAACAACATCGCCTTTCCGCTGAAGATGGCGAAGATGGAGAAATCCGCGATCGACAAGAAGGTGACGGATGCGGCTCGCGTGCTGAACCTCACCGACTATCTGGAACGTCGTCCCTCGCAGCTTTCCGGTGGCCAGCGCCAGCGCGTCGCGATCGGCCGGGCGATCGTGCGCGAACCCTCGGCCTTCCTGTTCGACGAGCCGCTTTCCAACCTCGACGCTGCGCTGCGCGGCACGATGCGTCTGGAGATCAGCGACCTGCACCACCAGCTCAAGACGACGATGGTCTACGTCACCCACGACCAGGTCGAAGCGATGACGATGGCCGACAAGATCGTGGTGCTGAACCGCGGCAATATCGAGCAGGTCGGTTCGCCGCTCGAACTCTACAAGAGCCCGCGCAACCTGTTCGTTGCCGGCTTCATCGGTTCGCCGCACATGAACTTCATCGATGGCGCCTATGCGCAGTCCAAGAATGCCAAGACCGCCGGCATCCGGCCGGAACACTTGAACCTTTCGAAGGACAACGGCATCTGGCGCGGCACGGTGAAGGTCGCCGAACATCTCGGCGCCGACACGTTCCTGCACCTCGATGTCGACGGCATCGGCCAGATCACTGCGCGCTGCGACGGGGAGTTCGGCGCCTATCACGGTGACACGGTCTACATGACGCCCGATGAGGCCAAGCTCCATCGGTTCGACGACAAGGGCCTCGCCCTGAAGGCCTAACGGGCCATATCGGAGTAAAGACAATGACTGTGAAGCTTTCGCTGGCGAGCTTGAGTGACGCTGCGGCCACCGCTGCCGTGCCGGCCTATGATCCGAAGGACCTGACTGCCGGCATCTTGCATTTCGGCGTCGGCAATTTCCATCGCGCCCACCAGGCAATCTATCTCGACGACCTGTTCAACACCGGCAAGGCGCGTGATTGGGCGATCATCGGCGCCGGCGTGATGCCATCCGATGGCGCCATGCGTGACAAGCTGAAGGCCCAGGACTTTCTGACCACCGTCGTCGAGCAAGACAACAACAGGACCGCCGCCCGCATCACCGCGCCGATGATCGACATCATCGCTCCTGGCGACGTCGCGACCGTGATCGAGACACTGGCAGACCCGAAAATCCGTATCGTTTCGATGACAATCACCGAAGGCGGCTATTTCATCGACGCTTCCGGCCGGTTCAACCCCGCCCACCCGGCGATTGCCGAGGACGGTCGGAACCCTTCGAGCCCGAAGACCGTCTTCGGCCTGATCCTCGCCGGCCTCAAGGAGCGCAAGGCGCGGGGGATCGCCCCATTCACCATCATGTCTTGCGACAACATTCCCGGAAACGGCGAGGTGACGGAGAACGCCGTCATCGGTCTTGCCAAGCTTTCCGACCCGGGCTTCGCCCACTGGATCCACGAGAACGTTGCGTTCCCGAGCTCGATGGTCGACCGCATCACGCCAGCGACGGGTAGTCGCGAGATCGATATCCTCAGAAACGATTTCGGCATCGACGACAACTGGCCGGTGTTCTGCGAAGAATTCAAACAGTGGGTGATGGAGGACAAGTTCCCCGCCGGCCGGCCTCGGCTGGAAGAAGTCGGCGTCCAGTTCGTGCCCGACGTAGCGCCCTATGAGCTGATGAAGCTGCGCATCCTCAACGGCGGCCATGCGGCGATCGCCTATCCGGCCGCCCTTCTCGACATCCATTTCGTGCATGAGGCGATGGAGCACCAGCTGATCCGCGGCTTTCTCGAAAAATTGGAGAAGGACGAGATCATTCCGGTCATCCCGCCGGTGCCGGATACCAACCTCGTCGACTACTACAAGCTGATCGAGCGGCGCTTTTCCAACCCGAAGATCGGCGACACCATCCCCAGGCTCGCGCAGGACGGTTCCAACCGCCAGCCGAAATTCATCCTGCCGTCCACCGCCGACCGGCTCGCCAAGGGACAGGACATTATCGGCCTGTCGCTGGTCTCGGCACTGTGGTGCCGCTATTTCGCCGGCACGTCCGACAGCGGCAAGGAAATCGTCTTCAACGATGCCAGCGCCGACCGCCTGAACGCCGCCGCGCTGAAAGCCAAGGATAACCCGGATGCCTTCCTTGCGCTTGGCGACATTTTTGGTGACGTTGCGAAATCCGAGCTGTTCCGCACCCGCTTTGCGCATGCGCTGAAGATGCTCTGGGAGCAAGGGACGGCAAAGACGCTGGAGCTCTATCTGGGCGGCAAGCTGGTCAAATAGCGGGGAATGGACGTGCAACAGGCGGCGGGACCACTGGTGATCTTCGATTGCGACGGGGTTCTCGTCGACAGCGAACCCGTCTCCGTGCGCGTGCTTGTCGATGCGCTACGCCGCAAGGGCGTCGAGATGGACGCGGCGGAGGCCTATCGCCGCTTCCTCGGCCGCAGCCTCGGCACCGTCACCAAGACGATGCGCGAGGAATTCGGCGTCGAGGCGGACGATACGTTTCTCGAAGACATGCGCCGCGATCTCTACGCCCGCTTCCGCGCCGAACTGCAGCCGATGCCTGGCATAAGCGAAGCGCTGGATGCCTTGAATTTCCGCCGTTGCGTCGCATCGTCCAGCCAACCGGAGCGCATCCGCCTGTCGCTGACGCTGACCGGCCTGATCGACAAGCTGGAGCCGAACATCTTTTCCGCCGCCATGGTCAAGCGCGGCAAGCCGGCGCCGGATCTCTTCCTGCATGCGGCTAGCGAAATGGGCACCGATCCCAAAGACTGTATCGTCATCGAGGATAGCCCCGCCGGCATCGAGGCGGGCCACAGTGCGGGCATGTCGGTCTTTGCCTTCGTCGGCGGTTCGCATGCCTCGGTTCCCGGTTACCGGGAGCGGATCGATATGCTTTCGCCGGAAGTCGTGTTTGACGCGATGCCGGATTTGATCCACCTTGTCCAAAAACATATGGAGGGTCGCAACGGCTCCGTTTCTTCGACCGCGCTTTAGTGCGATCCTTGAAACTGCCGGGCGACAAGGGACAGGAAACAAATCCGGATGCGTGATCACCTCGTTGCGGTCGATATCGGCACGGGCAGCGCCCGCGCCGGCGTCTTTGATCGCAGCGGGCGGCTGCTCGCCAAGGCGAAACATCCGATCGCTATGTTCCGTCCCAAACAAAATCACGCCGAGCATGATTCCGAGGAGATCTGGGCCGCAACCTGCCGTGCGGTAAGGGAGGCGATGGCGGAGGCCGGGATCGCCGCCGACCGTATCGCCGCGATAGGCTTCGATGCCACCTGTTCGCTCGTCGCTCGCGACCGCGAGGGCCAGCCGCTTACGGTTTCCACGACCGGCAAGGCCAATCAGGACACCATCGTCTGGCTCGATCATCGGGCGATCAAACAAGCCGACCAGCTTTCCGCCACCGGCCACAAGGTGCTCGAATTTTCCGGCGGCTCGCTGTCGCCCGAGATGGAAATGCCGAAGCTGATGTGGCTGAAACGGCATCTGCCGGAAAGCTGGGCGAAGGCGGGTTATTTCTTCGATCTCGCCGATTTCCTCACCTGGAAGGCGACCGGCTCGCCCGCCCGTTCCCGCTGCACGCTGACGGCCAAGTGGAATTATCTCGCCCACGAAAACCCCGGCTGGAGCGCCGATTACCTGGCGCTTGCCGGCCTCGAAGACCTGCTCGCAAAGGGCGGTTTGCCGGATGAGACCGTCGGCGTCGGGACAAGTCTGGGAAGCCTCAGCCGGCAGGCGGCCGATGGGCTCGGCCTCGACACGAAGGTGCAGGTGGCTCCCGGCATGATCGACGCCTATGCCGGCGCCTTCGGCGTCCTCGGCGGGGTTTGCGGCGGCGCGTCCGAAGGCTCGAAGCTCGAAACCAGCGTGGCGCTGATCGGCGGCACGTCGAGCTGCATCGTCGCCTTCACGAAAGATTCCAAGCCTGGACGCAGCCTCTGGGGTCCCTATTACGAGGCGATCCTGCCCGGCCATTGGCTGGTAGAAGGCGGGCAATCGGCGGCGGGCGCGTTGCTCGACCATATCGTGATGATGCACGCGGCCGGCGGCGAACCAACGGCGGAGCTGCACGGCCGCATC
>NZ_JALBGW010000073.1:0-23836 GCF_023006485.1 Neorhizobium sp. BETTINA12A | reverse complement strand
GTTCGATCTCGCGCGGCGTCTTGACGGCCCGCAGACGGCGCAGCACGTGCGAGCCGTCGGTCCAGGTTACCGTCGGCAAAGCCAGTTTCAGGGCCTCGAAATCGGCGGTCGGCATGAATTCCAGGTCGGCGCCGATCCGAGCGCGATCAAGGCCACGCTCGTTCAGCAGATCGCCGAGCAGGTCGAAACAGGCGGACCGATCGAACGTTTCCGGCCGAGGTCCGAAAGACCCGAGCCGGCGATAGGCCTCGTTGACCTGCTCGACGCTCTCGGCTCCCGTTAGATCGAGCATGTCGATCCAGATGCGATGGGTGCGCAGGTCCACGTCTGCCGCGGCCTTGCGGATTGAGCCGGCGGCGTGGTCGCTGGCGATTGCGGCGAGACCAATCGAGGCATCGGCCGGCACAAGCGCGATTGCGGCACCCGCCCTGCCCCACATGGTCGCGACACCGGCCGGCGCGCCGATCGCGTACCGAAAGGCTTCAGGCTGGAAGATCACCAGCGCGTCGAGGCAGGCTTGCGCCATCAGGCGCTCTGCATGGCGGCGGTCGATATCACTCATCGCATTCTCCAGAACCACCGCTTCGGCTGCCGCATCGCGCTCGACGAGCTCGGCACCGGTTATTCGTCGCTGAGCTATATGAGCCGTTTCCCAGTCGATATCGTCAAGGTCGACCAGTCCTCAATCCGTTCGCTCACAGAACGGACGGGCGACATTGCCGACGCACCGGCCTTGAAAGGCCGGCACGTGCTGCTCGATGTGGTGCGACGGATGGGTTTCAAAGTGAAATAGCGGGCGAGGCGAGCCTCAATCCGCGATTGGCACGATCTGCGCGGGATCAATCTGCAGCCAGGCCGGCGCGCCGACCTCGAAGACGTCCGCCGGCGGCGCGGCGACACGGAACTGCAACCCGCTGTCCGTCGACTGGAAGACGTAGTCCCAGGTCTCGCCAAGGAACGAGGATTGCCGCACCGAGCCTTGCAGGTTGATGGCTTTTTCCCGGGGAGCCTCGGTTGCGGAAAGTTTCATCGCCTGCGGTCGGATGGAGACGGTGATCGGGCCGCCGCCAGAAACCTCTTCGCCGATCATCGCCAGCGGCACACTGAAGCCCGCAAAGTCGATCATGTGGTTGCCGCAATTGCCGGAGAGGAAATTCGTGCGGCCGATGAAGCTCGCCACAAACCGGGTCTTCGGCCGGCTGTAGAGCGCGTAAGGGCTGTCGATCTGTTCGAGGCGGCCGTTGTTCATCACCGCGATGCGGTCGGAAGTCACCATCGCCTCGCCCTGGTCGTGAGTGACATAGACCGAGGTGATCTTGAACTCGTCATGCATGCGCTTGATCTCGAAGCGCATCTCCTCGCGCAGGTTGGCGTCGAGGTTCGAGAGCGGCTCGTCGAGCAGCAGCACGGCCGGCCGGATAACCACGGCGCGGGCGAGCGCCACGCGCTGCTGCTGGCCGCCGGAAAGTTCGGCCGGATAGCGGTCGGCGAGATGGCTCATCCGCACGGTTTCCAGCACCGCGCCGACGCGTTTCTTGACTTCATCGCTCGGCAGCTTGCGCAGGTTGAGGCCGAAGGCGACGTTTTGCGACACCGTCATGTTCGGCCAGATCGCATAGGACTGGAAGATCATCGACATGCCGCGCTTTTCCGGCGGGACGGAGCCCGAAGGCGCCGACAATATCTTGCCGTCGAGCTCGATCGAACCGGAGGTCGGGTCGATGAAACCGGCGATCATCCGAAGCGTCGTCGTCTTGCCGCAACCGGAAGGGCCGAGCAACGAGACAAATTCGCCGGGCTTGATATGCAGGTCGAAATCGAGCACCGCATCGACGGCGCCGAAACGGCGACCGAGTTTCCTGAGGACAAGTCCGTCCATTAGCTTCTCCTCAACATGAAGTCGCGTCCGAGATAACGCATCCCGATGGCGACGACTGCGACAATGATGATCAATAACAGAGAGCCCAGCGCCGCGAGCTTTTCGAGCTCGCCTTCCTCGCTGAGATCGAGCAGCACGACGGAAACGACGCGCGTGGTGGGGCCGACCAGGAAGATGGCGGTCGAGAGTTCCTGCGCGGCCGGCACGAAGATCAGCAGCCAGCCGCCGGCAAGCGTGCGCTTCAACAACGGCCCGACCACATGCCGCAGCGCCGTCACCCGCCCGCCGCCGAGAATGCGCACCGCCTCCTCCATTTCCGGATGAATGCTGCGCACGCCGGCCGAACTGGTGGTGAAGGCGATCGGCAGGAAGCGGGTGACGAAGGCAAGCGCCATGATCGTATAGGTGCCGTAGAGCGCGATCGGCGGCAGGGCATAAGCCGCATAAAAGCCGATGGCGAGCACGATGCCGGGCACGACATAAGGCGAGACCGCGAGGAATGCGAGCAGGCCCGAGAAGGGGATCAGCTTGCGTTGCACGATATAGGCGATGAACAGCGCCAGCGTGATCGCCACCGTCGCCGCCACGATGCCGAGCCCGATGCTGCCGACCAGTGCCTTTTGCGAACTGGAATGCTCGAAGAGCACATAGTGGAAGTTGGAAAGCGTCAGGTTGCTGAACGAGAAGCCGGCCGTCCAGGAGTCCGAGAAGGCGGCGAGAAGCAGCACGAACATCGGCATCAGCACCGACAGCGCCACGACGCAGAAACAATAGCCAAACAACACCCAGCGCCATCTGCCGAGCTTGACGATGCGGCGCTCGCCGCCCTTGCCGCTGACCGAGACATAACCCTTGCGGCGCAGGATCAGCTTCTGCAGCCCGAGCATCGCCGCGGTGATCAGCAGCAGCGGGATCGAATAGGCGGCCGCCACTTGGATCCGCAGCGGGAACGAGAAGAACTCGGTGAGCTGGATCACCACGACCGGGTAGCGCGCCGGGATCGAGATCAGCGCCGGCACGCCGTAAAGCGCGATCGCGCCGAGGAAGGAAAGAAGTGCCGAGCCGATGATCGCCGGCATGACCAGTGGGAAGGTCACCTTCATCGCCGTCTTGAACGGGCCGGCGCCGAGGATGTTGGCGGCGTCCTCCATCTCGGAGTTGATCATCTCAAAGGCCGAGCTCACCAGCACGAAGACCAGGAAAAAGCCGCCGATCGCGGTGACCAGCACCAGCCCGCCGAAAGAGAAGATGTTGACCAGCGGTTCGGTCGAACCCGAAAGGCTGTGCCAGACGCGGTTGATCCAGCCGGTATTGGGGCCGGCGAGCAGGATCCAGCCGACGCCGGCGAGATAGGGCGGCATGATGAAGGCGCCGAACACGCTGTAGCGCACGAAATTGCGGCCCGGCATATCGGTGCGGGTGCAGGCCCAGGCGAGCGGCACGCCGAAGGCCAGTTTCAGCACGACGACGACGGCCCCCATCTTCAGCGTGTTGGTGAGCGCCGTGATGTGGCGTTCCTTGCCATAGGCCTCGACATAGTTGTGAAGCGTCCAGCCGCCCGTCTTGGCATCGGTGAAACTGGAGACGACGAGCGTCCACATCGGCGCGACGATCAGCACGACCAGGATGCCGGCCAGGAACACCCAGAGCAGATTGGCCGGCTGTAGCCGCTGGCGCCAGGGCACGCGCACCTTCACCGGCTGGTCGTCTGACCAGGTGGTGGCTACGGGATGGGAAACACTCGTCATGATCGGCGCTCGCTTTGTCACTGGAGGCGTCGGAAACAGGTCACGCCGCCAGGCGTGATGGACGGAGGCCAGATGTTGCCGGCCTCCGATACGGTTCAGATCCCGAACGTGTCGCGGAACTTCTCCTGCACCTCAGGCAGCTTCTTGATGCCGTCGGCCGTCGCGATCGACTTCGTCTTATAGCTGTTGAGCGGACGCATGCCTTCGGCAAGCGGCACGCCGGCCCGAAGCGGGTAACGGTAGTCCTTGGCGAAGTATTCGGCGATTTCCGGTCCGAGCAGGAAGTTCTCGAACAAACGTGCGGCATTCGGATGCGGCGCATCCTTCATGATCGCGGTGGCCGAGGGCGGCAGCAGTGCACCGTCGGTCGGGTAGATGACGCCGATCGGCACCTTCTTGAGGATCGAGTCCGACAGGATCAGCGGCAGCGGCGCCAGTGCCACCTTGCGTTCGCCCGAGGCGACAAGGTTATGCCCATCGGCCACCGAGCGGCCGATCTGTGGCTTGTTCTTCTCGATCTTCGTGAAAAAATCCCAGCCGTAGAGGTCGTTCATCAGGATGGTCCATAGCCCAACACTGCCGGAGAAGCTCGGATGGCCGATGGCCACCTGGCCCTTCCATTTCGGATCGGCAAGATCGGTCCAGTTCTTCGGGGCTTCCGCCTCGGTCACCAGCTTGGTGTTGTAGGCGATGACGAGAGGCGAGACGCCGGATGTAATCCAGTAGTTCTCCTTGTCGGCGAGCGCCCGAAGCTCCGGCACCATGTCCTTGAGGTTTTCCGGGGCGAACTGGGCAAGCGCGCCCTGTTCCTTCAGCTGCAGCATCTGGCCGTCGTCATTGGTGGACATCAGGTCGCCCTGCACCGCTTTTGCCTGCAGTTCCTGCACGAGGCGCTGGAAGATGACCTGGCCGGAGGCGCGCACGACATTGCAGCCGACGCCGGCATATTTCGCCTTGAACAGGCCGCACATGCCGTCGGCGAACTCGGTGGTCGTCTGCGAGACGTACCAAGTGACCGAACCTTCCTTTTTGGCGGCGTCGTAAAGCTGCTTTTCGCCGGCCGTCATTTCAGCCGCGCCGGCAAGACCGGCTGCCAGCAAGAATGCCGGAACCAGGCCGGCCACATAGGTAATGGCATGCTTCATGATCTCTCCTCCCTTTGATCCGGCCCATTGCCGGCGACAAGCTCGACCCTCCCGAGCTTAGAAATTCACGTTTTCCTTCCGCCGCAATCGATCCCGGTGGCGATGTTCCTCATCATTCGCCGGGGATCAGCTGGCGTTCCACCGGGCGCATCAGCGCCAGGAAGTCGCTGAAATATTCGCCCTGGATGACGACATGGTTGCGCATTGCATCGCGGGCGCGGGCGTCGTCGCGGTCCCGGATCGCTGCAAGCACCTCGTCGTGCTCGGACAGCGAACTGTTGACGCGGCCGGGCACCCGCAGCTGCAAGCGCCGATAAGGCTTCAGCCGTCGCTGTAGCGCATGGGCGTTTTCCGCCAGGAAGCCGTTGCCGCTCGCCTCGTAGATCACCCGGTGAAATTCGGCGTTGGCGTAATAATAATCGTCCGAATTGCCGGCCTGTTGGGCGGTGGCGCAGGCAGCCTGCGCCTCTTCGAGCAATTTCAGCTGTTCCGGGCGGATGCGGCGGGCGGCAAGCCGGGCGCACATGGCTTCCAATTCGCCCATTACCTCGAACATCTCGACAAGCTCGGTGATCGTCAGCTGGGTGACGAAGGCGCCGCGATTGGGCACCATTCTGATGAGGCCCATAGTGCTCAGCTGGATCAGCGCCTCGCGCACCGGCGTGCGGGACACCTGATGGCGGGCCGCGAGACTTGCCTCTTCGAGCCGATCGCCGGGGGAATAGAAGCCGGTGACGATATCCTGCTCGATCGCGTCGCGAACGCTCGGTTTGCCCTGTTTGCCTTTGAGCAGCACGTTCATGGGCCTATCCTGCCGATGCGGCCGCGATATCACGCGGTCCTGCCTGTTGAGTATTACCCTGACGCTGTGCCAGATGGCGCACCGCGGAAACTGCTGCCGTCACGCCGTCGCCTGCCGAGGCCGCCAGATGCGCGACCGACCGGGCTCGGATGTCGCCGGCCGCGAAAATGCCTGGCACAGATGTCTGCATGTCGAGATCGACAACGATCCGGCCATCGGCCGCGAGCGTTACCGTGTCGCTGAGGAAAGACGTATTGGGCTCAAGTCCGACATAAACGAAGACGCCATGGCAGGGGAGATCGCTCTCTGCGCCCGTCGAAAGATCGCGGACGGTTATGGCGCTGACGCCGCCTTCGCCGCGGATCGCGGTCGCCACCGTGTTCAGTCTGACTTCGATGTTGGAGGCTTCCCGTGCTTTCGCCTGCAATGCGGCGCTGGCACGGAGGCGCGAACCGCGATGGATGACCGTGATGCGCGCGGCATGCGGAACGAGCGCCAAGGCTTCGTCCAATGCCGAATCTCCGCCGCCGATGATGCACACGTCCTTGCCGCGCATCAGCGGGCCGTCGCAGGACGCGCAGTGGGAAACGCCGCGCCCTTCCCATTCGGCCTCGCCCGGAATGCCAAGCGTGCGCTTGGCCGAGCCGGCGGCGATGATCACCGCGCCTGCCGTCAAATCGAGATCGGCGCCGGCGATGCGGAAGCCGGTATCCGTCTTTGCAATGGTCTCGATCGTATCGAGCGCGAATTCGACGCTGGCCTCGTCGGCCTGCATCTGCAGCATCGGGCCGAGCTCGAAGCCGGACATGCCTTCGGCAGGTCCCGGGAAATTGTCGATGCGGTCGACATTGATCACCTGGCCGCCGGCGCCGAGCATATCGACGATCATCGTGCGCGCGCCGTGCCGGGCGGCGGCGATGGCGGCATTAAGCCCCGCCACGCCGGCGCCGACCACCACGATGTCGTAATCGTTCGGGCTCATCGTCAGCGCCAATCGTCGACGGAAACGGTGGTGCGGTAATGTGCCCCGTAAATCTGCCAGTAGCCGTTGGACTCGCCGCCGACGACCACGACGTTGATGTCCTGCGGGCGGAAGATATGGACGAGTTCGTCCTTGCCGGCCTTCAGCTTGCCGGCCATCGGTTCCTCGCCGAAGGTGGCGCGCGGATAGATGTAATTCTGCACGAGTTGCAGATCCCAGTAACGGCCGGCCGGCATCTGCGCCGTCTCGTAGATGAAGTCGAGCAGATCCTGCTTGTTCACGAACCCGCCGCGATCGATGAACTGCCGGGCGCAGATCGGGTCGAGAACGAGGGTCGGCGCGGTGATCGCGTCGGTGCCGAGCAGCATGTCGCGCACGTGCTCGCGCCAGTATTCCTTGCGCAGGCCAAGGCTGAAGGTCGTGGAACGGCAGCCGTGGAAGATGCTGACGGTGCTCGTCCCGGCGTCGAAACCTTTCTGCACATGCAGCGGCTCCCACGGACTGCGCTCCTCGTTTTCCGCGAAGGTGAGGTTGTTGTAGGTATAATTGTTGCCGAGCGAGCCCATGAAGGTTTCGCCCACTACCGAGCCACCCTGCAGGTTCTGCGACAGGAGACCGAAGGCGCGGCCGATCGTGGCATTGGCATGGCTGTAGGGGCCGAGCGCGCCGACGCCGCAGTTCATGCCGATCTCGTTGCGAACAGGCCCGTTGACGACGGCCATCGCCGCCGCCGAAGAAGAGGTCGATCCGCGCGCGGAGACCTGAGCCGCCGCCAGCGCCAGGATGACCGGGAAATATTCGGGAGAGGCACCGGCCATGACGGCGTTCACGGCGACCTTCTCGACCGTGTATTCCCACAGGCCGCGATTGGTGGTCGGCTGCATGTGGCCGACCACCTCGTCCGGCTTGCGGGAGGTCGCGGCCAGCATGTCGGCGACACGGGCGTCACTCGGAAGAATGATCGGCAGCTTATCGGTCCAGTTGTTACGCAGGAAGGCGGCGTGGAGATTATCTTCCGTGTCCGGTTCAACGAGGCGCGGCGTGCTGCGCTCGAACTGGGCATCCTCGGCGCTCGCCGAAAGGCCAACAGTCAAGGCTTCGATGATTTCCTTCATCACCGGCTTGCCGCTGATCGGATCGGGGCCTTCCACATAGGCGCGCAGTTCTTCCGGCGTCTTGCCCATCACCGGCTGGGGTACGAAGACCAGCGGCTGCTGCGAAAGCCCGCCCATCTTGGCGACGGAGCGAACGACCTTGTCGAATTTCTCGGTGTGGATGGCTGCGGTCGGTACGCCATATTTGGTTTCCAGCGTGATCGCATGGGTGGTGACGGCCGGTGCGCAGGTGCTGCAATGGCCGACGCCGATGATCGCGGCATGGCCGTTCGCCTTGATCTCTTCCCAGAGCTGTGGGTCATCCTTGGAATAGGTATTCGCCATCTGGCGGATCCGTACGTCCACGGAGGGCATGTTGCGTGCAAACCAGGCCTCGACCTCCTTCAGGAGCTCGACGGAATCGTCAAAGCGGCTGTCGACAAGATAGACGACCTTGCCGTCGAGGCTTGTCGGGCGGTCAGCCGGCTGCTTGCGGCTGACCTTCGGCGGATAACCCATCGGATTGTGGACGGTGACGAGCGGCTGAGCGCTGTCCGGCTTTCCCTGTTGCAACATCCCACTTCCTCCCGAAATGTTCCGTGCTCGTATGCAATCATAGTCCACGCGTATACATGAACCGTCAAGTCCCAAAATTGCGATTTGCTATTTTGCGGCGGCGGCTGTCGGCTCGAACGTTCCGGAAAACTGATTGCGGAGTATATTCTTCTGCACCTTGCCCATCGTGTTGCGCGGCAATTCGGCCATGAACGTCACCTTTTTCGGGCGTTTATAGCCCGCCAGACGGCCATCCAGCGCCTTGATGACCTCTTGTTCGGTCAGCTGGGCCCCTGATTTCAGGACGATCGCGGCAATGATGCCCTCGCCGAAATCCGGATGCTTGACACCGAACACGGCACTTTCGGTAACGCCCGGCATGGCGTCGATTTCCATCTCCACCTCTTTCGGGTATACATTGTAGCCGCCGGTGATGATGAGGTCCTTGCCGCGCCCGACGATATGGACATAACCGTCCTTGTCGATCTTTCCGAGGTCGCCGGTGATGAAGAAGCCGTCCTTGCGGAATTCTGCGGCGGTCTTTTCCGGCATGCGCCAGTAACCCGAAAAAACGTTCGGGCCGCGCACCTCGATCATGCCGATCTCCTCGGTGCCGAGGGAGGCGCCTGTTTCGGCGTCAGTGACCCGAACCTGGACCCCCGGCAACGGGAACCCGACCGTGCCGGCGACCCGCCGGCCGTCATAGGGGTTCGAGGTGTTCATGTTGGTCTCGGTCATGCCGTAGCGCTCGAGGATGGCGTGACCGGTGCGCGCCTGCCATTCCTCGTGGGTTTCGGCCAGAAGCGGCGCCGAGCCGGAGACGAACAGGCGTATATGGGCGGTGCTGTCCTTGTTGAGCCCCGGATGTTGCAGCAGGCGGGTATAGAAGGTCGGCACACCCATCAGCACGGTCGCCTTCGGCATCGCCTCCATGATCTTGTTCGGGTCGAATTTCGGCTGGAAAATCATTGAGGCGCGCGAGGCGAGCACGACGTTGGTGGCGACGAAAAGCCCGTGCGTGTGGAAGATCGGCAGCGCGTGGATCAGCACGTCCTTGTCGGTGAAACGCCAGCTTTCCACCAGCGACGTGGCGTTTGACAGGAGATTGTCATGGCTGAGCATGGCGCCCTTGGAGCGCCCCGTCGTGCCGGACGTATAGAGGATCGCGGCGATATCCGCTCCGCCCCGCTCTGAGGTCTCGGTTATCGGCGTGGCGACGGCGGCGGCATCGGTCAATGTCCCCTTGCCTGCCGGGTCGAGCGTCAGGACTTTGGCGCCGGTCGCCTTGGCGATCGGCTGCAGCGCCTCGAATTTCGAGGGATCGCAGACGAAGACCGAGGGCTCGGCGTCGGTGAGGAAATATTCGATTTCCGCCGGCGTATAGGCGATGTTGAGCGGCAGGTAGATGCCCCCTGCCCTGACTGTCGCCAGATAGAGCGCCAATGCTGCGACCGACTTTTCCGCCTGGACGGCCACCCGGTCGCCCGGCTGCAGGCCGGCTTCAAGAAGCGCTCCGGCAAGCCGCGCGCATTGATCGGCGAAGGTGCGGTAGCTCATGGCGCCGACCGTCTCGTCCGTCAGGAGCAGCCGATCCTCCCGGTCGAGCCCGCCGAGCAGCGCGTCGTAGAGATTACCAGCCATCAAAACACCTCCTGGGAAACCGGTTGGGCCAGTTTTCGCAGCGCCGGCGTCGCCGCGATATGGCCGTTTTCGGCATAAGCTTCATGATTTTTCTCGATCTCGCCGAGCCGGTAGCGATAGTTGACCATCAGGCCGTAGGACTGGCGCATGCCCTTCGGCGAACGGTCGCCGAGGAAGTTGAGCCGCTCGGCCTGTGCGCCGTTGCCGAGGTGGAATCGCGCGACCGGATCGACCGGCCGACCGTTGCCGCGCCGGACGTTCAGCAGGTAATGTGCGCCGAGCGGCAGCATGGCGCGCTGGATCTGGTCGAGTTCGCGCTCGTCGGCCGACGCCCAATCGCCTTCCAGCCGAGCCATAAGCCGCTGCTTTTCCTCTACGATCTCCGCGCTGTCGGTGGCGCGGCTCTCGCCGCGCAGCCAGGCGCCGAAGCCCGGTATGGGAGAGAGCGTCACGAAATTCTCAAGCCGCGGCAGGTCGCGCTTCAGGTCGTTCACCACCTGCTTGATGAGGAAGTTGCCGAGCGAGATGCCGGCAAGGCCGCGCTGGCAGTTGGAAATCGAATAAAAGACGGCCGTCGTCGCCTGCTGCACTTCCAGCGGCTGGCGATCACGGGCGAGGAGCGCGTCGACCGAGGCCGGCAGATGGTCGGTCAACGCCACCTCGACGAAGATCAGCGGCTCGTCTTCCAATTGCGGGTGAAAGAAGCCGAAGCAACGGCGGTCGGCCGGCGCCAGCCGTCGGCGCAGATCGTCCCAGCCGTCGATATCGTGCACGGCCTCGTAGCGGATCAGCGCCTCCAGGATATTGGCGGGCGTGGTCCAGTCGATCGATCGCAACATCAGGAAACCCCGGTTGAACCATGAGGAGAAGAGATGGCAGAAATCGAGGTCGACTGGCTGCAGCGCCGGTTCCTTGGCCAACATGTCCATCAGGTGTTCGCGCATCTCGACCAGCGTCGCGGTACCGCGCTTGGCGAAATTGATGCGGCGGAAAAGCTCTTGCCGGCGCGGCTCCGCCGCCTCGTGCAGCCTCGCGATATTCTCTGCGCTTGGCTCGGCGTTATAGGCGGCCGCCGCGGCGTCCAGGACCGGGCGATCCGGGCCGAAACGGTCCAGCAGTGCCCGCATGAAGGCGTCGCGGTCCGGGACGCTTGCCTGGCGGTAGGCTTCGAGGAACGCTTCGGCAAGAATGGCGCCGGAGACTTCGCCGCGGCGCGACAGGATCATTTCGGCAAGGCCGGCGAGGTCGCGGTTCTGCACCGGCGGCGATGAAAGGCCGAACAAGGCCCGGCCGCGGCCGGACAATGACTGGATCAGCTCGCCGATAAACGGAGGAGCATCCCACCAGCCGAAAACCGGATCCCTGCTGCTCATCTTTTTTCTCCCACCCCTTCATTGCATACAACAGATGGGTGATCGTATGCAAGCGAAGGTGCAAGGCTGGCGCCTGTCGCACTATTCCATCGCGAGGATCATGTTGCGGACGACGGGATAGATTTCCTTCTCCCAGCGGCGTCCGCTGAAAACGCCATAGTGCCCGACATTGGCCTGCAGATGATGGCGGCGCAGGTGCGGGCGCAGCGAATGACAGAGGTCATGGGCCGCTGAAGTCTGGCCGAGCCCGCAGATATCGTCGCGTCCGCCTTCGACGGTCAGAAGCGCTGTGGCGCGGATATGGTTCGGGTCCACCTTGCGGCCATGGTGGGTGCAGTTGCCGCTCGCCAGCTCCGCCCGCTGGAACACCCGGTCGATGGTCTCGATGTAGAATTCCTCGGTCATGTCGAGCACCGCGAAATATTCGTCGTAGAAATGCTTGATCTTATTCGCTTCAGTCGTTTCGCCATTGGCGAGGTGGCGATAAAGCTTGCGATGCGCCTCCACATGGCGCTCCATATTCATGCTCATGAAGGCGACGAGCTGCAGGAAACCCGGATAGACGCGCCGTCCGCTGCCGGGAAAGCCCATCGGAACACCGGTGATCAGCTCGCTCTTGAACCACGACAGCGGCTTCGACACCGCAAGCTCGTTGACCTTGGTCGGGCTCTCGCGGGTATCGACCGGCCCGGCCATCAGCGTCATGGTGCGCGGGGTTGCCGGATTCTTCGCCTCCGACATGACGGCAACGGCGACGAGCGCCTGGACGCAGGGCTGGCAGACAGCGAGGATATGCCCGCGCGGACCGATCTCCTCCAGGAAGCGGATAATATAGTCGACATAGTCGTCCATGCCGAAGCGGCCGGCGGACGTGGACACGTCCCGCGCATTGGCCCAGTCGGTGATATAGACGTCATGGTCCTTCAGCAGCGTCTGGACGGTGCCGCGCAGCAGCGTCGCGAAATGGCCGGAGAGTGGCGCGACCACCAGCACTCGCGGACGTGGCGTATCGACGTCGGCGACGAAATGCAGGAGCCGCCCGAAAGGCAGGTCGAGCGCCGTCTCGACTGATATCGGCACGTCGCGGTTGCCGATCGTGACCGAGGTAATCTCGAACTCCGGCCGCTCGTGGGTGATCTTGAAGCGGGACATCAATTCCAGTGCTGCGGCAGCATGCCGGCCCATTTCGGTGCCGGCGCCGAAGAACAGGGCAGAGGACATCAGTTGCAGGCGTCGGGCCATATCCCGCATCGGCGCGAGGAGGTCGTCCTGGAATTGATAGGCCTGATAGAGCATGAACATGTCCCCGCGCACCGCAAAAATGCGGCAGTGCAAAAATGCTAGTGCAATATGTCTCGCGATGCGAGAAGATTGTCACCGGACGCATGATTGTCCGGCAAGGATTGAAACTGATGACGCAGGCGGCACTGACGATTTCGTCGAAAAACTATTCCTCCTGGTCGCTGCGCGGTTGGCTGCTGTGCCGCATGGCGGGGCTGGATTTCGAGGAAGTGCTGGTCGAGATGAACGACGATGCGCGCCAGGAACTGCTGCTCCTGTCGCCCTCCGTGCTGGTGCCGCGGCTGACCCATGATGGCGTCAACGTCTGGGATACGCTGGCGATTGCCGAATATCTGAACGAAATCACGCCGGATGCCGGTCTCTGGCCGGCCGACATCGCCGACCGCGCCCGTTGTCGTGCGGTCTCCGGGGAAATGCATTCCGGCTTTCACAATCTTCGCTCGGCCCTGCCGATGAACCTCAAGGCCCGGCACGAACGTTTCAAGATCTTTTCCGGCGCCCGGCCGGATGTGGAACGGGTCAAGACGATCTGGGCCGAGTGCCTGGAAGCGAGCGGTGGCCCGTGGCTTTTCGGCGAAAAGCCGACGGTAGCGGATGCGATGTATGCGCCGGTCTGCAGCCGATTCCGCACCTATGCGGTCGAGCTTGAACCGAAGCTCGCGGCTTACGCCGACGCTGTCCTCGCCTGGCCTCTGATGCTCGAATGGACCGAAGGGGCGCTTGCGGAACCGGACGAAATCGTCGAGTTGGAAGTGGAATTCTAGACCGCGAAAGACATATCGGACATTATGAGCGCAAAACCCTACGATCCCGGCGAAGACGGCGCGGAAATGTCTTTTCGCGAGAAGATGTCCTATTCCGATTACCTGCATCTCGAAAAGGTGCTCGACGCGCAAGAGCCGATCTCGGCGGCGCATGACGAACTGCTGTTCATCATCCAGCACCAGACGTCCGAATTGTGGATGAAGCTTGCGATCCACGAGATCACCTCGGCAATCAATGCCATCCGCAACGATGATCCGCAGCCGGCCTTCAAGATGCTCACCCGCGTCGCCCGGATTTTCGAACAGCTCAACAATGCCTGGGACGTGCTGCGCACCATGACGCCTAGCGAATATACGGAATTCCGCGCCTCGCTCGGCCAGTCTTCCGGCTTCCAGTCCTATCAGTATCGGGCGATCGAATTCCTTGCCGGCAACCGCAACGTGGCGATGCTCGGGCCGCATGCGCATCGGCCCGATATCATCGAAAAGCTGGAAAGCATCCTCGCCCGCCCGAGCCTTTACGACGAGGCGCTGATGCTGCTTTCCCGGCGCGGGTTCGATATCGGCGAGGACGCGGCCAGAACCGACTGGCGTACAAAGCGCCCCGAGAACGAGCAGGTGCTGGAGGCCTGGAAACAGGTCTACAGCGCGCCCGGAAAGTACTGGGAGCTTTACGAACTCGCCGAAAAGCTGGTCGATTTCGAGGACTATTTCCGCCGCTGGCGTTTCAACCATGTGACGACGGTGGAACGGGTGATCGGCTTCAAGCGTGGCACCGGCGGCACGTCGGGAACGTCGTATCTCAAGAAGATGCTGGAGGTCGAACTGTTTCCCGAACTCTGGCGGGTGCGCACCGTTCTGTAAGCCGGGTGAGGCCCAAAGCTGCCGGTTGGTGATCTTCTCAAGCCGGGTTATGCTCGCTCAAACGCGAGGAGCCGATGCGCGCGAAGGGACGAAACGGATTTCGGATGTTTCGATGCGGCATGGCCGGCGTGCAGGCCGTCGTAGCCCGCTCCGACCACCATTTCGCCCGTCACACCCATGACCAGTACGGCATCGGCGTGATCGAGAGCGGCGCCCAGAAATCTGCAAGCGGACGCGGTCCGGTGGAGGCCGGACCGGGCGATGTCATCACCGTCAACCCCGGTGAAGTGCACGACGGCGCGCCGATCGGGGACGAAGGGCGTTTCTGGCAGATGCTCTATTTCGATCCGGCTGTGATGGCCGTCGCCGTCGCGGACATCCGCCAGGGCAGGCCCGGCGATTTCGAATTTGCAGATCCGGTGCTGCGGCAACCGCCACAGGCCGCGACGATGCGGCAGCTGTTCACGGCGATGACCGTCGAGGAAGCCGGCGCCGAACTCCGCCGCCAGGAATTGCTGCTGACGCTGCTGGCCGAGGTGATGCGGGACGAACCGGAGCCGAAACCGGTGCCGCGAGCTATCCGGGCAGCGCGCGAACGGATTGATGACGATCCGGCCAAAGCGGTCAGCCTTGCCGACCTGGCGGACCTGGCCGGCGTCAGCCATTTCCAGCTCCTGCGCGCTTTTGACAAGGCGACGGGGCTTACTCCGCATGCCTACCTGATCCAGCGACGTGTCCAGTTGGCGCGAAAACTGATCGCCGGCGGGACGGGACTTGCGGAGGCGGCGCTGGGCAGCGGCTTTGCGGATCAGAGCCACATGACCCGCATCTTCACCCGCAGTTTCGGGATTTCCCCACGCCTCTACGCGGTTGCGGTGGGTTGATCGCAGCTTTCGCGGAGGACAAGCGGATGACGCTTGCTCTCCATTGCGGGAATGTTAGGCTTTGCCTTCGGATATCCATCTGACACCGGGAGGGCGCAGACCATGTCCGCATGCTTCAGATACATCGTCAACGATGTAAAGGCAGCGATCGATTTCTACACAGCACACCTTGGCTTCAAGCTCGAGATGCACCCCGCCCCGCCTTTCGCGGAAATCTCGCGTGGCGACATGCATCTCTATCTCTCCCAGCCGAACCCGCGGGGTGGCGGCGGTGCGCCGATGCCGTCCGGAGAGCAGCAGGCACCCGGCGGGTGGAACCGTATCCATCTGACCGTCGACGACCTGGACGGGATGGTCGAACGCCTGAAACTGGCCGGCTGCGGCTTCCGCAACGAGATCATCCAGGGGACGGGCGGCAAGCAGATTTTACTGGAGGATCCGTCCGGAAACCTGATCGAATTGTTCGAGCCGAACACGCCCGCTTACCGCGCGCCCGGCTCAGGCACGAAGACCGCCGGCGGTCGATGAACTCAGGACAGCGCCAGATCGAAGACGTGGTGATGGATGCGGCCGTCGAACATGTCCAGTAGCCCCTTGGTCATGTCCCGGCTTTCGTAACGCACCGGCGATTCCAAGGCCGCGGCCAGCGCCTCGCGGCTTTCGTACATGGTCGACAGCACCATCGGGTAAGACGGTGCACCGTCGTCGCGCTCGATATTGTAGAGCACGCGTACTTCCTTGATGCCCGGAAAAGCCAGCCACATCGGCATCAGCTTCTCGGCGACATAGCTTTTGAACGCTTCTTCCTGGCCGGCATGGATCGTGCCTTCGAAAAAGGCCTGACGGATGATCATCTCGTTTCTCCGCTTCACGTTTGCGCTGCGCAATTCCCAACGGAAAACCGCTTCACACTTTTCCTGGAATTGCTCAGTTGACGGTGGTCGGCGGCTTTTCGCCGGCGAAATGTGCTGCGATATTGGCAAGCAGCAGCTCCCCCATGGCGACGCGGGTCTCGACCGTGGCGCTGCCCTGGTGTGGCATCAGCACCGTGTTCGGCGCGGTGAAGAAATCTTCGCGGATGCGCGGCTCGTCGAGATAGACATCGAGGCCGGCTGCGCCGATCGTGCCGTCGTTGAGGGCGGCGAGCAGCGCGTTTTCGTCGACGACGCTGCCGCGAGCAATATTGATCAGGATGCCCTTCGGTCCGAGCGCCTTCAGAACCTCGGCATTGACGATGTCTTTCGTCTGCGCATTCGCGGCAACGATGACGCACAGCACGTCGCTATCTTCCGCCAATGCCACCGGCGAGGCACAGGACTTCCAGGTCGTGTCCTTGATCGGCGAGCGGTTCCAGAAGCGCACGTCCATGCCGAAGGCTTCGGCGCGGCGGCCGAAGGCCTTGCCGATCTGGCCGAGGCCGAGGATGCCGACACGCTTGCCCTTCGGGCTATGCCCGAGCGGAAAGCCTTGGCTGCCCCATTTGCCGGCACGCACGAATGCGTCGCCCTTGGCGATATGGCGCAGCACGCCGAGCATCAGCGCAATGCCCATGTCGGCGACGTCATCAGTCAAAACGCCGGGCGTGGTGGTGACGTCGATATTGCGGCTGCGGGTGAATTTGAGGTCGACCTTGTCGGTGCCGACGCCATTGATGGCGATGACGCCGAGCGAGGGCAGCTTCTCGATCCATTCGTTGGAAAGGCCGGTGCCGCCGCCGGTCGCGACGGCGCGGATGTTCGGCAACGCTGCTTCCAGCGTTTCCTTCTGCGCCGGGTCATACAGCCGATGCACGGTATAGGCTGCGTCGAGCTGGTCCTCGATGAACGGCATCATCGGTTCCACAAGCAGGATATCTGGTTTCACGTCCGGAACTCCTTAATTTCAATGAGTGGCAGTGGCGTTCAAGAGATCTGTCCGAGGAAGATCTTCAGGCGCTCGTTCGTGGGATTGCCGAAAAATTCTTCCGGCGCGGCGGTTTCGAGGATCTCGCCGCGGTCCATGAAGATCACCCGGTCGGCGACCTGCCGGGCAAAACCCATTTCATGAGTGACGCAGAGCATGGTCATGCCCTCCTTGGCGAGGTCGATCATGGTGTCGAGCACTTCCTTGACCATTTCCGGGTCGAGCGCCGAGGTCGGCTCGTCGAACAGCATGATCTTCGGGTTCATGCAGAGCGCGCGGGCGATCGCTACGCGCTGCTGCTGGCCGCCGGAAAGCTGGGCGGGATATTTTTCCGCCTGTTCGGGAATGCGCACCCGTTCCAGGTATTTGCGAGCGGTCTTTTCCGCCTCGACCTTCGAAATGCCACGCACCTTCATCGGCGCCAGCGTGCAGTTTTCCAGGACCGTCATGTGCGGGAAGAGGTTGAACTGCTGGAAGACCATGCCAGTCTCCTGGCGGACGATATCGACGTTCTTGCCGCCGGCGGTCAGGTCATGACCGTCGACAACGATTTTGCCCTTCTGGATCGTCTCCAGCTGGTTGATGCAGCGGATCAGCGTCGACTTGCCGGAGCCGGAAGGCCCGCAGATGACGATCCGCTCCCCCCGGGTGACCGACAGTTCGACGTCCTTCAGTGCGTGAAAGCCGCCGTACCACTTGTTGACGCCTTCCATCCTGACGGCGAGTTCGGAAGTTCCTCGCGTGGCCGCGGCCGATGCGTTTGCGTTCACCTCAGTCATTGCGAGGAACTCCCTTTCGATCTCAGTTCTGGGCGTGGTTCTGGTCTTACTTGGCGTTGGCGACGAAGTCCGGCAGCGGAGCGCCGAGCCATTTTTCATGGATCTTGCCGAGTTCGCCATTGGCCTTGACCTTGGCGATGAAGGCGTTGACAGCCGTCAACAGCTCGCTCGAGCCCTTGCGCACGGCGATGCCCTGAACCTGCTGGCTGAGCTGAAGCTTCTGGGTGAACCGGCCGGGAGCTGCCTTTTCGATCTGGGCGGCGACAACGTTTGAGACGCCGATCAGCTGAACCTGACCGGACAGCAGGGCCTGCACGGCGCTGGCATCGTCGTCGAAACGCTGGATCTTGGCATCCTTCGGGGCGATCTTGGTGACGCCGGTATCCTGCGTCGAGGCGCGGGCGACGCCGACCGTCTTGCCGGACAGGTCTTCCGGCTTGGAGACCTCGGTCGCCTTGGCGCCGAAAACGCCGATCGAGATGCCGGCATAGGGCTGCGAGAAATCGACGCTCTTGGCGCGCTCCTCGGTGATGCCGAGCGAGGCGACGAGCAGGTCGACCTGGTTGCTCTGCAGGTAGGGAATGCGGTTCGGGCCGGTGACCGGAACGATCTGCACCTTCACGCCGAATTCCTTGGCAAGCAGCTTTGCCACGTCGGCATCATAACCGTCCGGCTCGTTCGAGGTGTTCATGATCCCGAACGGCGGGAAGTCGACCAGCATGCCGATCTTGACGGTGCCTGCGGATTTGATGCTTTCGACGGTCTGCGCCGATGCGGTGGAGGCGCCTGCGCCCATCATCAGGCCTGCGCCGATGACGGCCATAACCACGCGTCTAGAAATGTTCATTTTCCTACCCTTTTCTGTTGCACCGGTTTCCTCCCTCCGGCTCGGGTCCCGTCAACGTGCCGTTGCGCGGGAAAATCTGAGTTCCATCCGTCGCGCCAGCACCGAAAGCGGCCAGCAGAGGACGAAATAGACCGCGGCCACCGTGCCAAACACCATGAACGGGCTGAACGTGGCGTTGTTGATGATCTGGCCCTGGCGGGTGAGCTCGGTAAAACCGATGATCGCCGCAAGCGAGGTGCCCTTGATCAGCTGCACCAGGAAGCCGACCGTCGGCGCCACCGCGATCTTCGAGGCCTGCGGCAGGACGATATAACGCATCCGGTTATAGTAGCGCAGGCCAAGCGCGGTCGCGGCTTCCCGCTGGCCGGGCGGCACCGCCTCGATGCAGCCGCGCCAGATTTCGCCCAGAAATGCGCTTGCATGCAGGGTGAGTGCGACGGTTGCGGCAAGCCATGGGTTGATGGCGAAACCGAGGATGTTCATGCCGAAGAACACCAGGAAGAGCTGCATCAAGAGCGGCGTTCCCTGGAAGACGCGGATGAAGCCGGTGGCGATCAGCCGCGGCCATTTAGCATCCGAGACGCGCATGAGCGCGATCAGCAGCCCGCCGATGCCGCCGCCAGCAAAGGCGATCGCCGACAGCGCGATGGTCCACTGCGCCGCAAGCACGATGATCCAGAATTCGTTGATGCCGAAAGGTCTGATCAATGGCATGGCCAGGCTCCTATCGGCTCAACGGATATTTGAAGGCGGCCTTCTCGATCGCCGAGAAGATCGTCGAGAAACCGACCGACATGACGAGATACATCACCGTGATGACGATATAGACCTCGAAGCTCGCGAAGGTCTGCGACTGCAGATTGTTGCCGGCGGCGGCAAGGTCGTCGGCTGAGATTGCCGAGACGACGCTGGAGGTCAGCATCAAATAGATGAACTGGCTGGTCAGCGACGGATAGACGGTGCGCAGCGCCGGTTTCATGATGATGTAGCGGAAGATCTGCAGCTTCGAGAGGCCGAGCGCGGTGCCGGCCTCGATCTGCCCCTTCTGGATCGACTCGATGCCGGCGCGGATGATTTCCGTGCCGTAGGCGCCGAAATTGACGACCAGCGCCACGAGCGCCGCACTGTTCGGCGTCAGAAAAATTCCAAGCGACGGGAGGCCGAAGAAGATGAAGAAGATCTGCACCAGGAACGGCGTGTTGCGGATGATCTCGATATAGGCGTCGATGACCCAGCGCAGCGGCGCAATGCCCGAAGTCTTACCCGCGGCACAGGCGATCGAAACAATCAGGCCGATGATCATCGCCGCCACCGAAAGCTGGATCGTCAGCCAGGCGCCGAGCAGAAGCTGGTCGAAACCCGCAAATACGGGCTCGAAATTGAAATTGTACAACTTGGGACCTCCCCAATGATGTCGAAAGAGCGCCACTCCTCTGCGGCGTCTGTTCATTTAGATCGATCTAAAAGCTTTCGGTCCGGACGTCAACCGAAAGCTAACGGGATTGTTGCAAAGCCGAAATGGCGACCGGCCCGCAGGATTGGCGGATATGCAAAACCGTTTCGTTCACAACCCTGCGGGCCGGGCGGACGGGATCGGCCAACCGGTCGAGGAGAAGCCGGGCCGCATTCCCGCCGATCGCCACCGGTCCGGTGGAAACGGACGTGAGCCTCGGCCGCATCGCCTCCGCGTCGGTCACGTCGTCGAAACCGATCAGCGAAAAATTCTCGCCGATCTTCAGGCCACGATCGTAGAGACCGGCGGAAAGGCCGAGCGCGATCACGTCGTTGAAGCAGATCACCGCCGTCGGCTGTTCGCCCTCGCCGAAGAGGAGATGCGCGGCATCGGCGATCTCGCCGATCTGGATCGGCAGACCCACGATCATGTTCGGATCGAGCCCGCGCGATTGCATGGCATCGCAAAACCCCTCGACGCGCTCGCGATAGGCGGAATGGATCGGCCCGTGGACGGCAAAAGCGATCGTCCCGTGGCCGAGCGATGCGAGATAATCCACCGCCTGGCGCATGCCAGCCGCATAATCGGAACCGGCATAATCGACTTCTTCGGTAATCTGGCGGAGCACCTGCACCAGCGGCAGGTCCCATTCGGCGAGCTGGTGAAGGAACGCGGGTTCGGTGCCCGCCGCCGGGCATATGATGACCCCATCGACGCCGTGCTCGCGCATCCGCCGCATCACAATGTCCTGGCGTTCGACGAGATCGCCGCTATTGGCGAGGATCACCACCATGCCGGCCGAATCGATCACCGCCTCGATGCCGGACAGCAGTTCGGCGAAAAACGGGTTCGTCAGATTGGGCACGATGACGCCGACGGTGTGGCTGCGCTCGGCCCTGAGCCGGGCGGCCCCCATGTTGTAGACATAGCCGAGCTCGCCCATCGCCTGCTCGACGCGCGCCCGCGTATCGGCACCGACCAGCGGGCTCTTGCGGATGACGAGCGAGGCGGTGGCGCGCGACACATTGGCGCGCCGCGCTACGTCGACAAGCGTCACCCGACTTTTCTTTTTGTCTTCGAATGGCATGGATGTCATTTAGCAGAGGTGAAATCCGAATACCAGCGAACCACATGAACAATTAAAACAATAGGTTAGCCATTACGGATAACGCCGAAAAGCGACCAACTTGCAAGGATATGAAAGCGAGGATATTATAATATCCTCCAAAGGATATGCTTAGATGCCTCTCTATATCAAGGACCCTGAAGTCGACAAGCTCACGGAGGAGCTTGTGGGCCTTATCAAGACGTCCAAAGTAGACGCCGTGAAGACGGCGTTGAAGCACGAGATCGCCAGCCGCAAAGCCAGCTTGCCCATTCGCGACCGGTTGGCAAAATCTCTGGCGATGGCCCGCGCTGCGGGACCATTCGCACCCGGTGACCACAAGCGCGAGACCGATGAAATGTGGGACGAAGACTGATGCTGTTCATCGACGCATCCGTGATCGTGGCTATTCTTGCGGAAGAGCAGGACCGTGATGAGTTGCTGGACCGTATCGGCCAGGATCCTGGCCCGTTCTATGTGTCATCCGTGGTGAGGATGGAGGCCTCGCTTTCGCTGACACGCCGCAAGGCTGGGGTAAGTGGCCGCGACAAGCCCGCCACCCCCGAAATGCTGGCGGAGTCTCGCCGTCTGGTGGACCAGTTCATTGCCGATCTGGAGGCCCGGGACATCATGATCAGCGGAGACGTGGGGACAAAGGCCCTGGACGCCGCCCAGGACTTCGGCAAGATCGTCAACCACCCTGCAAAGCTCAATATGGGAGATTGCTTCTCCTATGCCTGCGCAAAGGCTTACAGGACCAAGGTTGCCTATAAGGGCAACGACTTCGCCTTGACCGATATAGGCTGGTGAAGCCAAGCGGTTGAGCGCTCATCGGCGGGAGCGGCCCGGCCCCGTTTGGATTGGCGAAGGGGACGGTTGTCGCTGCGGATCGTCTATGTCGCGTCGATGCCCCTGCCGCTATCTGCCTGCCCTACTGCCGGGCGGCAGCCAAGCCTTCCATCTCCATCAGGAAGGCGAATTCGCTGGCAAGCCCCGGCGAACAGGCAACCACCGGGCCGCCCCGCGAAAGCAGATCCTCGAGCGGCGGCACGGCGATCGTCGCACCCGCTTCCGAGGCGATCAGTACGCCGGCGAGCATGTCCCAGGAGGAAAGGTGCCGTTCGTAATAGAGATCGGATACTCCCTCGGCGACGCGGATGAGGCCGATCGCGGCGGCCCCCATGCGGCGATAGTCGATGCCGCGCTCGTAGAGTTTGCGCGAGATGGCGAGGTAGTCTTCGAAGTCGGTGCGGCGGGAATGGCCAAGAATGGCGATCGCGTGGTTCGGATCGCTCGTCTTGGCCGCCGTGATCGGCTTGCCTTCCTTGAAGGCCCCCTCACCCCGGATTGCATGAAAGACCCGGTCCTGCGCGGCGTCATAGATCACGCCCAGCAGGATTTCGCCACCGGAGACGAAGGCGATCGAGACACCCCAGTGCCGAAATCCGCGGATGAAATTGGTGGTGCCGTCGATCGGATCGACTACCCAGGTGCCGCCCTCTCCCGAGCGCCCGCCGCCCTCCTCGCCCATGAAGGAATCGCCGGGGAACTCGCCGAGCAGGGATCCGCGGATCACTTCTTCGGCCCGTTTGTCGGCGACGGTGACGAAATCCTGCAGGCCCTTGTTCTCGACGCCGAGCGTTTCGGGAAGAGCTTCGGCACGGAAGGCGGCGGCCTCCATGCCGACCCGGCGGGCAACCTCGATTGCGATCCTAGCGCGAGATTGCAGGGAGGAGAGGTCGAATGCAGATGCCATTTATGCACTTCTTCTTTTGATCAGCGTCACGGGCGTGAATTCCACCCTAGCCACGGCGTCCGGTTCGGACATGCGGCTGGTCAGGAGATCGATCACCTGTTCCGCCTGTACGTCGCAGGGCTGTACGAATGTGGTGAGGTCATAGGCCGACCAGCTTGCCTGAGGGATGTCGTCATGGCCGATTACCTTGACCGAACCGTAGCTCCGGCCGGCCTTGGCGAGCCCATCAAGCACGCCGCAGGCCATGTAGTCATTGACCGAAAACACCCCGTCTATGCCGAGGTCAATCAGCGCCTGCGCCGCCTCGTGCCCATGGGCGTAATCATTGATGGCGACCGGGATGAGCGGCGCATCGAGCCCGAGCATCTGGCAGCGGCTCTGAAACGCCTCGGCGCGACGGCGCGAGGAATAGGAGACGGCGGTGCCGGCGATGACGGCAAGCTTCTTGGCGCCCGCTTCGACGAGATGGTCGACGGCCGTGTAACCCGACATCCGGTCATCGGAGACAACCCGGTCGACGAAGGGAAAATCCTCGCCCTTGTTGACCAAGACGATCGGCACGCCCTCGACGGCACATTCCTCGAAAATATGCGAAGGCGGTGCATCCGAGGTGATGATGACACCGGAAACGGCATAATGCAGCAGTTGGCCGATGACGGTGGCGCTGTCCGCCTCCTTGGAGGTCGGCAGCAGGATCGGCCGGTAGTTGCGGGCGATCAGCGCGCGGGCCAGGTTTTCGAGCTGCTGGGTGCGGAACGGGTTGTCCAGGCCGGCCGCCACCAGGCCGACGAAATCGGACCGCTTGTTGGTGAGGCTGCGGGCGAGATAGTTGACCCGGTAGCCGAGTTCCTTGGCTGCCTGATACACTTTCTGCCGGGTCTTTTCCGAAACGCTGGCATCCGGCGTGAAGGCGCGCGACACGGCGGCGCGCGAGACGCCGGCTGCACGGGCGACATCGAAG
>NZ_JALBGW010000072.1:0-24059 GCF_023006485.1 Neorhizobium sp. BETTINA12A | reverse complement strand
CTGACGCGCAGCGGCCCGGTGGATCCGGCGCTGGTGGAGCGGATCGCCAAGGCGCTCAGCCTGCCCACCAACCTGATCGAGGATTCCAACTGGTGCGAGAACGGCCCGGACTGGATCGGCGTCCGCCTGCCCTCGCGCGCCGATGTGCTGGCGGTCAAGCCGGACTATTCCGCTCTCGCCGGCAGCCGCGTCGGGCTCGTCGGGCGCTTCAATCCCGATCTTGACAGTAAGGACGCGCAATTCGAGGTGCGTGCCTTTACCCGCAACGGCTATGAAGATCCGGTCACCGGCAGTCTCAACGCCGGCCTTGCCCAATGGCTGATCGGATCCGGTGTCGCGCCGGAAAGCTACGTTGCGGCCCAGGGCACCGTGCTCGGTCGCGCCGGCCGGGTGTATGTCGACAAAGTCGGCGACGATATCTGGATCGGCGGAGACGTGGTCACATGTATTCAGGGTACGCTGGAACTCTGATCCTGTCGGAGATGCCATCGGCAGGGAAAGTCCCAGCCGATGGCTCACGATCGTGATTTGGACCGATCCCGGAATGGGTCGACTGACGGTTATGCCGCCGTTGCCCTGGCGAGGCCGAGCCGCGACAGCAGCAGCTTCAGTTCGGCTGGCGGCTTCTTTTCGATGCGGCGGTATTCCCGGCCGTCCCGCGTACGCTGGACGAGACCGAAATCGAAGAGATCGCGGCGCAGCATCGCGGCATCGCCGAAGAGGTGCAGCGTGTTCAAGAGTTCACTGATCTGCCGTTCGGTGAACTCCCGGTCCGCCGGTATCTTCGACCACAGGAACCACAGGCAGATTTCCTGCAGCCCGCGCTTGCCGGGCCAGCGCACCAGCCTGCCCTCCTCGTCGAAATGGCGCGCTGTCTTCAACACCCGCGCCTCGTCGGGCGCCGGCGTGTCCTCCAGCACCGGGCGCCACTCGGCGATGACGTCGGCTGTTTTGGCAACGGCGCGAAAATGCTGGTAGTTGCGGAAGCCCGCTGCGCGCGTCAGGAGATTGAGCATCTCCAGATGGCTCGGCTTGTGATCGAACCTGGCGATCCCGTCGCGGACGGATTTGGCGAAAGCCGACAGGTCGGCGATCTCCATGGGAAAGATGGATCTCGGCATGTCTTATCCTTAAACGTGCCATTCCCTAAAAATCAGGGTGTCGCTGGTCGCCGGCTTGTCGACTCTAGCACGGGATAAGTGCTGATCATCTTTGTCATGAGCAGGTTTAGCTTCCCTTTCGGGACGGCAACGCCTCGGTGAACTGCAGACCGTTGTGCCGTTATAGCAGAGGTCAAAACGTCGTCAACTCGCAGCCGGTGACTGCCGATCGTTCCGCCGTTGTTGAGGGAATGCTTACCCTTCGCGGGCACAGTATTTGCTGGTAGAATCGATCCGAAATCGGCGGGAGGACGCACACGGATGCTCGAAAAGGCAAAGACCGCAGTAAGCTACGGAGACGAGCCAGGCCTGCGCTTCGTCCTTGTCCTCGACGGCCACGGCGGCTGCAGGACGATGAACATGTCCGAGGCCTGCAGCTGGAAGCCGGGCGACGGTATCGTCTGGATGCATTTCGAGCGCGATCACCCGGCGACCGCGGAATGGATAAATACCAAAGGCGGCTTCGATCCGCTGGTGTCGGAGGCGCTTCTTGCGGAGGATTCCCGCCCGCGCGTCGAACCCGTGGGCGACGGACTGCTGATCATCCTACGGGGTGTCTGCGCCGCTCCGCCGGAAGAAGCAGAGAAAAACTCCGACGAGATCGATCTCGTGCCGCTGCATATCTGGGTAGACGAGCACCGGCTGGTGACATTGCGCGACAGCGGCCACTATATCACCGCGCTGCGCGATATCCGGCGGGCCCTCGATAACGGCAAGGGTCCCCGGCAGGCGGGAGAACTGCTGGCGCTCGTCAGCGACAAGCTCGTCCGCGATCTGGAGCCGGTGCTCGATGACATGGACGAAGAAGTCGACGAACTTGACGAGCTGATTTTCAAGGGTGAAGCAAGCGAAGTCCGGCTGAGGCTCAAGCTGCTGCGCCGCCGTGCAGTACAGCTACGCCGCTATCTCGCACCGCAACGAGACGCGCTCAACAGGATCGAGCACGACGATGCGCCGTGGCTCAAGGAACGCGACAAGCTCCGCTTTCGCGAGGTGATCGATAAGCTGATGCGGTTCATCGAGTATCTCGACGCGATCCGCGACCGCACCGGCATCCTTCATGACGACCTTTCGACGGTCATCGGCGAACGGATCGCCCGCAATTCCAACAGGCTTGCGGCCTTGGCTGCCCTTCTCCTGCCGCCGAGCGTCGTGGCGGGTCTCTTCGGCATGAATGTTGGTGGCATTCCCGGCGTTAACGACACCTGGGCTTTCCTGATCATCGTTGTGCTCGTCGTCGTTATTTCCGCGGGCACGCTGTGGATCCTCAAGCGCATCGACTGGCTTTGACCCCGCTTCGATGCGCCCCGGCCGATAGAGCTGCGGCTATTCGGCGGCTTCAGGCATTCCTTCCCGAGGTTCGATGCCGAGCATCTGCTTGAAGTCGTCATGGCTCGGGCAGGTCGACAGCCGACGCTCCATGGCATCGACCAGCCACCGGCCTGCAGGTCCCAGAGGGTTTGCGGCCTTGCGCATGGCATAGAGCGGATATTGGCTCTGCTCATAGGCTTCGAGATCGAGCGCGACGAGAGTTCCGTCCATGATGTCCCTTCCGGCGACCGAAGCCGGCAGGCCGCCCCAGCCAAGACCACCCTTGATCAGCTGGTGCTTGGTGGCGATGTCGCTAACGCGCCATGTCTTGTAGGACAGGACATTGAAATCGCGGCCATTCGTCAGGCCGGACGTATCCGTGACGACCAGCTGGACTTCCTCGCGCACGTCCGCGAGCGTCAGGGGCCGACCGAGTTTTGCAAGCGGATGTTCGGCAGCGGCGACCGGGATCATGAAGGAGTAGCCAATCTTCTCCATCACCACCGAATCCTCCTGCCGAAGGATCGATCCGCCGATACCGATATCGGCCTTCCCGGATAGGACCATCTCCATGACCATGCCCAGTTCGCCTATACTGAGATTGAGCGCCACGCTCGGAAACCTCTCCCGGAATTCACGCAGCTCCGTCACAACGGCATCCGACGGAACCATCACGCTCAACGCCACCGACAGTTCTGCCTCCAGCCCCTGCTTGATGCTCTTGGCCCGGGCGCGCATCACCTGAAGGTCGGCGACGATGCGCCGGGCGTCGGTCAGCAGCGCCTTGCCCGCTTCGGTCAGCTTCGGCTGGCGAGCGCCGCTGCGCTCGAAAAGCGCCATTTCCAGCTGGGCTTCAAGATTGCCGATCGTATAGCTGACCACCGATTGCGCCCGGTTCAGCGCGCGCGAGGCCGCAGAAAAGCTGCCCGTTTCGGCAACCGCCAGAAACACCTGCAACTGATCGAGGGTGGGATTGGCATCCATGGTCGTCATCCAGATTTTCGATAGATAGCTTCGATATTATCTCAGTTTTATCGATGGGCGTCCACGCCTATCTATTTTCTCGAACACAGCGGATCCACCCGCTCTCCAATCCTTCTGCAGGCCCAAGACCGCAGATAAGATCTCCAGATAAGGAAAAGAAGCATGTCCTCCATCCTCCTCGTCACTTCCAGCCCACGCGGCGACGACTCGCTCTCCAGCAAGGTCGCCCATGACCTCGCCAACGAACTGAGCGCTCGCGACAACGGTACGTCGGTCGTCCATCGCGATCTCGGCGCCAACCCGATCCCGCATCTCGACAGCGTCACCACGTCCGCCATCCGCAAGCCTGCGGCCGACCGCACCCCGGCAGAAGCTGCCGCCGCCGATTATTCGGACAAGCTGGTCGCCGAACTGATGGCTGCCGATACCGTGGTCATTGCCACCGGCCTCATCAACTTCAACATCTATTCGACACTGAAGAGCTGGATCGACAACATCGCCCGCGCCGGCCAGACGTTCCGCTACACGGCCGAAGGCCCGGAAGGCCTCGCCACCGGCAAGAAAATCTATATCGTGCTCGCCTCCGGCGGCGTCTATTCCGAAGGCCCGGCCACCGGCATGAACCATGCCGTCCCGTACCTCACGACCATCCTCGGCTTCCTCGGCATGACCGATGTGGAAGTCATTTATGTCGAAGGCGTCGCCTTCGGCCCTGAAGCTGCTGAAAAGGCGATCGCCAGCGCCCAGCAGCGCAATCGGCAGCTCGCTCTCGCCGCTTAAGCCGTCCCTGCGCCTGACGGGACGAGCCTGCCAAGACGGCCGTGGACATTGTCCCGGCCGTCATTTTTTGCGCGATAGAGCCGCTCGTCGGCGCGCCCGAGCAGCGTATCGAGCGCATGTCCGTCTTCCGGGACCGTCGCCACGCCGATCGAGACCGTCACGCATTGGCCGTCAGGACGTATGACCGATCGGCAGATCGCAATGCGCAGACGTTCTGCGATCGTCAGGGCGCCGTCGTGATCGGTATCGGGCAGGATCAGCACGAATTCCTCGCCGCCGAAACGGGAAAGATGGTCGCTCGGGCGTGAGCCCGCCTGCAGACAGAGCGCAATTTCCTTCAGCACCTCGTCACCCTTCAGATGGCCGAAGAGGTCGTTGACCTGTTTGAAATGATCCGCGTCGACGATGATCAGGCTGAGCCCTGTTCCGCGATCGAGGCAGCGGCGAATGAGTTTCGGAACATCCGCCTCCAGCCGGCCGCGATCGAAAAGGCCAGTCAGCCCGTCGACCCCGCTCTTGGCAAGCAACGCCTGATAACGCTCGCGAAACGTCAGGTCGTTGAAGATATCGGTGATCTCGCGCGTCGATCTGGCGAGCCGCGGAATCTGCTCGATCTTGAGATAGGCTGCAAAAAGCAGCGAATAGAGAACAACCGACAGCAGCTTGGCGTACCATCCGCCGAAGAAGACCGAAGGCGGCGCGCCGAAGAGGATGTTCAGCGCCGAGTAAAAACCGATCTGGTCGAAGGTCAGGATAGCTGCGCCGCTGATCGCGAAACGCAACACCACATTACTGCGCAGCACCCGCCCCAGCCGCTCGTAGAGCAGGATGATGCCGATCGCGTCGACATAGAGCAGCGCCGTGCCCCACACCATCAGCCAGCCCATCTCGCTCAAGAATGCCATGTCTGCGGCCCGGCCGCCCGGCAGAGCCACGACCTCATGTGCCTGAAGAATCTGGGCGATGCCGACGGTCAGGAGATTGCCGAGGAAAAGCCCGTAGATCGGCTGGCGGACGACTGCCGCATCCTCTTTCAGGTAAAGGAGCAGAATCATCATCAGCTTGCCGGCAAAAAAGACCGACGAGCCGGGAGACACGGTGCCGAATGGAAGTTCGATGTAGAAGACCGCCGCAAGATAGGTCTCCATGAAATGCATAACGCCGAGTGCCGCCAGAAATATGCCAAGGCCGAGTTGGCGGCGGTAATGCAGGAAGGCGGTCATGACGGCGAAGTAGATTACCGCTTCCAGGAGGAAGAGCGCGAGATTGAACACCTGCATTTCGATCCGCTTTGCTCCCTGCAGGTGCTATGCCGCTGTAACGGCTATCGTTTTACGTGTCCAACCCCCATGGGGATTATGGCCATTATGCGTGACTATGCAATAACGGCTGGTAGGTTTCCCCTTCGAACGTAGGGTAGTCCTGGATTTCCGGCAGCTTCTTCGGCACGTTGCGCAACTGGGTGGCGATTGCCGGATCGATTTCGCGCGTGATCTCGCCTAGTTTCCGGGGCTTGCCGAGAAGATAGCCCTGCAGCTCGTCGCAGCCTGCATGAGCGAGGAACAGCGCCTGTTCGGTTGTCTCGACACCTTCCGCGACGACCTTCATGCCGAGGCCGGTGCCGAGGTCTATAATGGTGCGTACGATGATCTGCGCGTTGTCGACCAGGTTCAGGTTGTTGACGAAACTGCGGTCGATCTTGATCGTGTCGAACGGGTAGCGGCTGAGATAGCTCAGCGATGAATAACCGGTGCCGAAATCGTCGAGCGCGATGTGGAAGCCCATGCGCTTTAAATCGTTGAGGATCTGCACGGCGCGCTTGTCGTCCTCGATCAGCACGCTTTCGGTGATCTCGAGCTCGATCCGGTGCGGATCGGCACCGGTGGTCTTCAGCAGATCAGCGAGATCGGTGACGAAATCCGCATGGCGGAACTGCAGCGGGCTGACGTTGACGCTGATATGGCCCTCGATACTGTCCAGGATCTTGCAGGCTTCGGCGAGCACCCAGGCGCCGAGCCGGATGATCTTGCCGGAGGCTTCGGCGACCGGAATGAAATCGCCCGGACTGATCATGCCGCGCCTCGGATGGAACCAGCGCAGCAGCGCCTCGTAACCGATGATGAGGCCGCTTTCCGCCTCGACACGAGGCTGCAGATAGAGTTCGAATTCGCCCCGCTGCAAGGCGATTTCCAGATCGACTTCCAGTTCCCGGCGTTTCTCGATCAATTCGTTCATGCCCCGCTTGAACATGCGGCAGGCATTCCGGCCGGCGTTCTTGGCATGATAGAGTGCCACGTCGGCGCAGCCGATCAGCGCGTCCACGTCTTTTGCATGTTCGGGGCAGAGCGCCCCCCCGATGCTAACGCTGATATTGACCTGTTCACCGTGGCCGATATCGATCGGATCGGCCATCGCGGCCAGCAGCCGATCGCCGATACTCTCAAGCTCGTCGGTATCAGATGTATGGGCGATGATGACCGCGAACTCGTCTCCACCGAGACGGGCGACGATGTTGTCCGGCCCGGCTTCGGCGGCAAGACGCGCGGCGGTTTCGCGGATCACCGCGTCGCCGGCCTGGTGGCCATGGATGTCGTTGACGTCCTTGAAGCGATCGAGATCGACCATCAGGACGCCGCAACCCCTGCCGTTTCCGGCCTCATCCACAAGTTCGGTCAGCCGTTCGGAAAACAGCACCCGGTTCGGCAGCCCGGTCAGCGGATCGTGGAGAGCGAGGTAGCGCATGCGGCTCTCCGCCAGCTTGCGCTCCCTGAGGTCGACGAGGCAGCCGATACGGGCTTTTTCGCCGCGATAGAGGATGTCGCGGCCCCGCGCCTCGACGGGGATTTCCTCGCCGCTTGCCAGCACCACGAGAATCTCATGGCTGTTGTCGTCGTTGAGTTTCATCATGTCGACGACGGGGATCGTCTCGCCATCATGCAGGAAGTCGAAGACGGAATGGCCGATGATTTCGAGAAGCGGCAGGCCGATCATCTTGCCAAGCTGCTCGTTGCCATCGACGATGATACCGTCCCGGTGGATCAGGATCGCCTCGAACGTGGCGTTCGCAAGCGCTGCGACGCGCTCGGATTCCTCGTTGTCGCGGCGGAGCTCGGTCAGTTCTCCGCGGCTGCGCTCCTCCTCCTCGACATTATCCATCAGCCGGTTGAAGAGGCCGGTCAGCTTTTCCGCCTCGTCGCCCTTGACCATGGGAAGGCGCTTGCGCAGGTCGGCATTGCCACCAAGAAGATCGGCCAGTGCATCCTCCACATGGCCGACGCCGAGGCGGGTCGCGTGTTCGGCAAGATTCAGCCCGACCTCTTCGTCCTTGGCCGAAACGCGGATGTGCATCAGCCGGTCGGCCGCCCAGAAGAAGGCGTAGCCGAGACCGAAGGACCAGTAGAAATTGACGCCGACGCCGACCAACTGCACGTGCAACTGCGCCAACCTGCCGCCAGCCGGAAGCTGATCGACCGGCGCGAGAAGCGCCAGGAGCAGCGTTCCGGCGACACCGGCAAAGGCATGCACGCCGATGGCGCCGACCGCGTCGTCGATCTTGAGCGTTCTCTCGACGAAGGCGTTGCCGAAGATCGCCACTGCGCCGCCGATGGCACCGACCATCAGCGCGTTTGCCGGATCGAGGATATGGCAGCCGGCGGTCACCGCCACCAACCCGCCGAGCATGCCGGAGTTCGACTTTTCGGGAAGGATGACGCCGTCCTGGTAGAATCCGATGACATAACCGACGCAGGTGCCCATGCCGCCGGCCAGCACCGTGTTCATGATGATCGGCGCCAACTGGTCGGAAACGCCGAGCGTCGACCCGCCGTTGAAGCCGATCCAACCTATGAAGAGAAGCAGTGCGCCCGTGGTCGACAGGACCGGGCTATGGCCGGCGATCCTGACCGGCGTTCCGTCGGCATTGAACTTGCCGATGCGCGGGCCGATGACCATGCAGGCCGCAAGCGCCACCCAGCCGCCGGTCGAATGGACGACCGTGGAGCCGGCGAAATCGACGAACCCCATCTGGGACAGGAAGGCGGATGCATTGGGAAACAGCGCTGTGCCCCACACCCAATGCACGAAGACCGGATAGATCAGACCCGACATGAACAGCGAGCCGAACACATAGGCCGCCAGCTTCATGCGCTCGGCGACGGCGCCTGAGACGATCGTCGCGGCGGTGCCGCAAAACATCACCTGAAAGACGAAAAACGCCGACTGCCAGCTGTCGAGATCCCGCAGGAAATAGAACTCGCTCTGCTTCCCGAACAGGAAACCATTCGAACGGCTGAAGGCGATCATGAAGCCGACCGCGGCGAACGCGACGACGCCGAAGACGAAATCGAGAAGGTTTTTCTGCGCCACGTTGATCGAGTTCTTCGAGCGCACCATGCCGGCTTCGAGAAGAAGGAAGCCGACCTGCATCATCATCACCAGTCCGGCGGCGACGAGCACCCACGTCATGTCCAGCCGGGAAGTGCGCGAAAGCAGATCATCCGCGAAGGCAAAGCTTGGAATAAGGCCGCCGGAAAGCCCGGAGCCTATAAAGAGCATGAAATATGACCAGCGAGATCGCATTAAAAGTCGACCGCAGAAAAGACATCGGAACAGATGCCTCAAGCTATCGCTAATGATTTAATTTTGAGTGTGACTCACAATTTTTGCGATCACAATGCGGAACGCATGTCACGCGGAGCGCGACTTTTCCCCATCGGAAAACAGCGCCGGACCATTCTGGTCGATGATCTGCTGAGCCTTGCGGACAGTATATTCAACCGCGTCGTCCATGGAAGTGAACACGTCGGCGCGGACGAAGGTGCGCACCAGCGTCTCACCGTTCACATCCTTCTCGATACGCCCTGCCAGCCGGAACTGCGAACCCTCGCGGATCGGCGCCGGATGGATGATGCAGCCGCTATGTTCGACCGGCTTTGCGGAAGCAGCAGGTGCTTCGGCAGCTTTGCTGCCGCCGGAAAACATCGAGAAAATATTAGACAGGAACGAAGCCATGGCGGCTGCCTAGCATATTCCCGCGCCGCCCGGAAGCAGGGCACCCAAGGAAAAGTCACAATCCAACGTCTTAGATCCACCCGCACGATTGAGGAGCCTGTCCGCATGAAATGGAAGATCGCCACAGCATTCCTCCTAGCGGTCATCGCCGCGCTTTGGATCGGCAATACCTCCCTGTTCTCCCGCTTTCCGAGCGACAAGCCGCTCAGGATCATTGCCCATCGCGGGCAGCACCAACTTTTCGACGCCTCCCATGTCGAGAACGATACCTGCACTGCAAGCCTGATGCTGCCGCCGACGCATGCTTTTCTGGAGAATACCGTTGCCGGCATGAAGGCCGCCTTCGATGCCGGCGCCGACGTGGTCGAACTCGACGTGCATCTGACGCCAGACAAGCAGTTCGCCGTCTTCCACGACTGGATTCTCGATTGCCGCACCGAGGGCAAGGGCGTTACCGAACAGACGCCGATGCCGGTTTTGAAGACACTCGACATCGGCTACGGCTACACCGCCGACGACGGCCGGACCTTTCCGTTTCGGGGCCAGGGCAAGGGCCTGATGCCGACTTTGACGGAAGTCTTCTCCGCCCTTCCGGATGGACGTTTCCTGATCAATTTCAAGAGCCGCCGCCGGGAAGAAGGTGAGGCTCTGGCAACGCTTCTCAAGACCGACCCCAGCGCGCGGGCAGCGGCGTTCGGCGTTTATGGCGGCAACGAACCGACCGAAACGGCGGTCGGGTTGGTGACAGCCCTTCCCGGTTACTCCAACCGCTCGGCCAAATCCTGCCTTTTCAACTACCTGGCTCTCGGCTGGAGCGGTCATGTGCCGGAAACCTGCCGAAATACCCTGGTGCCGGTCCCGGGCAATCTTGCCTTCCTGCTCTGGGGCTGGCCGGAGCGTTTCTACAACCGGATGCAGGCGGCCGGGTCGGACGTCGTGCTGATCGGCCCGTTCGAGGCTGGCGATGCCGGGTCCTCCGGCATAGACGACCCCAAGACCTGGGACATGGTGCCGCCAGGCTTTCCGGGTCTCGTCTGGACCAATGTGATCGAGAAGGTAAAGCCCGAAGTGAAGCGTCGCGGCTTCTGCGCCCTACCCTCCCGACCGCGGATCTGCGGTTAGGCCGCTAATCTGCGGCAGATAGACTTCCCGTCGTCACGAAGCCCGCCTATCATCTCCTTCGGTTCGGAGGGAGCGCCGGATGCGGAGGAGATTCTTGTCATGGCGGGCGATCATTTATGTTTGCGCGATCCTGATCGCCGCCTTCGGAGTGGTGTTGATGTCCGGCCCGCGCATGCCTGCTGACGGTTTTCCGGCTTTCGACAAAGCCCGCCTCGGCACCGATATCGATGCCTATCTTGCCGCCAGCGAAAGCCGCTACCCGGATATAAGGCCCGGTGCCGCCAAACGCGTCGTCTGGGCCGATCCGGCGACGAAAGCAAAGACGTCCTTCGTCGTCGTCTACCTGCACGGCTTCTCGGCCTCGGCCGAGGAGATACGCCCCCTGCCCGATCGCGTCGCGGCGGCGCTCGGTGCCAATCTCTATTTCACCCGCCTCGCCGGCCACGGCCGCAGCGGCGACGCCATGGGCGAAGCAAGCCTTAAAGACTGGCTGGCAGATTTTTCCGAAAGTCTCGCGATCGGTGAAGCGCTCGGCAATCGCGTCATCGTCATCGGCACTTCGACCGGCGCCTCGCTTGCGACGCTGGCGCTTGCCGATCCGAAGATCGCATCCCGCATCTCGGCGGCCGTGTTCGTATCGCCGAACTACGGCATCAACAGCTTTGCCGCTTTCCTGCTGACGACGCCGATCGCACCGCAGCTTTCAAAACTGCTGCTTGGCGAAAGCCGCGGCTTCACGCCCTATAACGACCGCCACGCCGCCCACTGGACGACCCGCTATCCGACAAAAGCGCTGCTCCCGATGGCAGCGCTCGTAAAACTCTCGGTCGAGAGCCCGGTCGAGCAGGTCAGGACACCGGCGCTGTTTCTCTATTCGTCGCTCGATCAGGTCATCCGCCCCGACAAGGTGCGCGAGGTCGCCGGCCGCTGGGGCGGGCCTCATGAGCTTGTCGATGTCGGCCAGACCGGCGATCCCGGCAATCACGTGATTGCCGGCGACATCGTTTCCCCGGCGACCACCGGACCGCTTGCTGACCGCGTCGTCGCCTGGCTGGAAGCGACGCTCAGATGACGAGGTTTGCCAGGATTTCGTTTTCGGTAATGTCCTGATAGCCCATGCCGGCGGCTTCGAAGCGTTCGAGCAGGCCGGCGAAATTTTCCGGCCTTGCCGTTTCGATGCCGATCAGGATCGAGCCGAAATTGCGCGCCGATTTCTTCAGATATTCGAACCGGGCGATATCGTCTTCCGGCCCCAGCAGGTTGAGGAAGTCGCGCAGCGCGCCAGGGCGCTGGGCGAGCCGCAGCACGAAATATTTCTTGACGCCGGAATAGCGCATGGCGCGTTCCTTGACGTCAGGCAGGCGCTCGAAATCGAAATTGCCGCCCGAGACGACGCAGACCACCGTCTTGCCGGCCAGCTTTTCGCGTCCGAGCATTTCGAGCGCGGTGATCGACAGGGCGCCGGCCGGTTCCAGCACGACACCTTCAACGTTGAGCATTTCGGTGATCGTCACGCAGATGGCGTTTTCCGGCACCAGCAGGACCTGATCCGCAGAAAAGCCCTTCAAAGCTTCGAAATTCAGGTCGCCGATCCGCGCCACCGCAGCACCGTCGACGAAATTGTCGAGCTTGGCGAGCGTGATCGGCTCGCCGGCTTCAAGGCTTTTCTTGAGGCTCGGCGCGCCCTCCGGCTCGGTGAAGAGAAAGTCTTCCCGCTTGACGATGTCCTTCAGATAACCCGTCGTTCCGGAGGAAAGCCCGCCGCCGCCGACCGGCAGGATGATCAGATCGGGTGTTACGCTGTCAGGCAGTTGTTCGAGCAGTTCGGCCGCAACCGTTGCCTGGCCCTCGATGATGTCGGCGTCATCGAAAGGCGGCACCATGACGCCGCCGGTCTCTTCCACATGGGCACGGGCTGCCGCATAGCACTGGTCGAAAATGTCGCCGATCAGCCGGATGGTGATGAAGGGGCCGCCGAACATGCGGGTCTTGTCGATCTTCTGCTGCGGCGTCGTCACCGGCATGAAGACCACGCCCGGCACTTCGAAATGGCGGCAGACGAAGGCGAACCCTTGCGCGTGATTGCCGGCCGAGGCGCAAACGAAAGTCTTGCCCTTGGCACCCGACGCGATCGCCTTGCGCAGGAAGTTGAAGGCGCCGCGGATCTTGTAGGAGCGGACAGGAGACAGGTCCTCGCGCTTCAGCCAGATTTCGGCACCATAACGGCGGCTGAGGTGCTCGTTCATCTGCAGCGGTGTCTCGGGAAAAATCTCCCGCATCGCAACTCTCGCGTCGTCCACGCCCGCTTTCGTCACGCCCGCCTTGGTCACGTCTGCCTTGGTCAACTCTGCCTCGGTCACATCGGCCATCCATTGAATTTCAAGAATGGTCCCGCTATGCCATAGGCTTACGGCTGAGACAAAGCTTCTTTCAGTTGCCGCGAAATTCGGGACAACCATTTTTGAACGCCAATCTTTTCCGGTCGGTCATCTACATGACGGCGCTCTGCGCACTCTACCTGTCGCTGGCAATGTTCCTGCCGGCTATGGTGGACCTCTATTACGGGCACCGCGACTGGCAGGTCTTCGCGATGTCCGGCTTCATGGTCGGCGGGCTTGCGGCGGCGGCGGCGCTTGCGACCCATGGCCCCCCGCCGGTCTTCAACAAGCGGCTGGGTTTCCTGCTGGTCAATGTGTTGTGGGCGATGTTTTCGGTGGTGGGCGCGATCCCGCTTTTTCTTGCCGAACACGAACTCTCGTTTGCACAGGCGCTGTTCGAATCGATCTCCGGCATCACCACTACCGGCTCGACGGTGATCGTCGGGCTGGATACCATGCCGCCCGGCATCCTGCTTTGGCGCTCGCTGCTCTCCTGGCTCGGCGGCATCGGCATCGTCGGCCTCGGCCTCTTCGTGCTGCCGTTTCTGAAGGTCGGCGGCGCCTCGATCTTCAAGCTCGAATCGTCGGAGACCAACGACAAGCCGTTCGCCCGGCTTGCGAGCTTCACCCGTGCCTTCCTGATCGTCTACGTGCTGCTGACGCTTGCCTGCACCGTCGCATACGATCTTGCCGGCATGGACCATTTCGATGCGCTGAACCATGCGATGTCGACGATCGCCACGGCCGGTTTCTCGACGCACGACATGTCGTTTGCCTATTTCGACAACAACGCGCTGCTGGTCTTCGGCACCGTCTTCCTGGCGATCTGCAGCCTGCCGTTTTCGGTGCTGATCCTGCTTGCCGTACGCGGGCGGCTGGATACGCTGCGCGATCCGCAAATCCTGGTTTTCCTTGGTTATCTCTGCGTCATATCGATCGCCGTTGCGGTCTACCATCACCTGAGGAATGGCATCGAACTCGATGACGCGCTGATCCATTCGTTCTTCAACATCACCTCGATCCTGTCGACAGGCGGCTTTGCGAGCGACGACTACACGCTCTGGGGACCATTCGCGGTGCTCGTCGCCTTCTTCGCCACCTTCATGGGCGGCTGCTCCGGTTCGACTGCCGGCGGCATCAAGGCCTACCGTTTCGTGGTGATGGTCAACGTCATCCGCGCCGGGCTCAACAAGCTCATCTATCCGAACGCGATCTATCCGGTGCGTTACGGCAGCCTGACGGTGGATGCGGAGACCCAGCGTGCAGTCTTCCTGTTCGTCAGCCTCTACATTTTCCTCTGGGTGGTCGGCAGCATCGGCATGACGCTGTTCGGCTACGATATCCTGACCGCCACGTCCTCGGTCATCACCGCGCTGTCGAATGTCGGTCCCGGCATCGGCCCGATCGTCGGCCCCGTCGGCAACTTTTCCACGATCAGCGATCCAGCGCTCTATCTACTGTCGCTGATGATGCTGCTCGGGCGTCTCGAAATCCTGACCGTGCTGGTCCTGCTGACGCCGGTCTTCTGGCGGCACTAGCCCGGCACGCGCAGGAATTCGACCGGCCCGCCCGGCTCGTCGTCGTCGAAGACGGCGCAGGTCAGCTCACCGCCGAACACGCAGCCGCTGTCGATATTGGTGCGGTTGCCGATCGTCTGCGGATTGTCGGGAAGCGGCGTGTGGCCGTGGCAGAGATGCCGGCCCCAGAATTCGCCGTCGTCGTCGCTCGCAAATCGCTTCCAGATCAGGTCACGCTCCCGCTGCCCCTCGAGCGGCAACGTCTCGTCGACGCCCGCATGCACGAAGATGCGATGCTCGTCGACGTGGATCAGCGGACGATGCGCGCACCATGACAGCACCTCGGGCGGCACGTAACCGTCGAAGGAAACCATCGTCTCGCGGCCGCCATTGTCAATCCAGAGGATCTCGTCGTGCCCGCCGTTCTGGTGGGCGCGGACCATCATGTCTTCATGATTGCCCTTGAGCGCCGTCCACCGCCATCCCTCCTTGCGCGGCCCGGCCATGACGAGGTCGAGCACGCCGCGGCTCTTCGGCCCGCGATCGATATAGTCGCCGATGAACACCACGTGCCCGCAAGGCGCATGGTCCTCCACCTGCGCAAGCAATTCCTTCAACTGCGCAAGACAGCCATGAATATCGCCGATCGCAAAGGTAAAGCCCAAAGCACACCTCCATCGAAGTGGATATCAAACGGTCTTCACGGAAAACGGTTGCAGGCAAGGTCAGGTTTGGTGCGGACGGCGGGGGGAACCGGGCACACAGGCTTTAGCTGTTGATTTTAATCGTCTTTTTCTTCGACCCAAATCGATCTTTGTAGTGTCTTTTGTAGCAGGCTGCCCGGGATTGAACAACGCCATCCACGGGGATTTCCAGCCCTTGCTTAAGGTCCACCTTGACTGCCTGAAAAGCGGCGATTCAAGCCTCAAACGACCGGCTGAACAGACTGAGACGCGGCGTTATAGTGGAAGGCTTGTTGTATGACATGGATGAGAACGAAATCCTGCAGAAGCTCGCGGACAGCGGACTTATAGATCCTGCCCTATTGGCACTGGCACCGCGTAGACAGGCAGATTATGTTGCTCGCTATGCAGGCAGCCAAGAAGCATCACTACCTCCCGGTCTTCTACTTGAAGCAGTGGGCACTTCAGCCCGGAGAGAAACTCGTTGAGTTCAGCCGGCCTTTCGGGCCGAAGGTGAAGGCGCGTCGTGTCCATCCAAGTGGCACGGGCTACGTCAACCGGCTGTACGCTTCTGAGTTGACTGAAGCTGGTGCATGGGAAATGGAGAGGGACTTCTTCTCTCCTGTTGATAGCCGAGCTGCTGATGCGATGCGCCGGCTGATCTCTGGGGCAGCTCTCTCCGACGCTGATCGGCAAGCATGGGCAACGTTTGTGGTATCGCTGATGTGCAGGATGCCCGAAGATGTGCCTGTGGTCAAAGAGATGCGGAAGCAAGTAATCCTGATGTTCGCGCCTGCTTTTCGCAGGCTCTTCGACGCGTCCAGACCCGCCGAGGAAACGCGAACGTTTGAGCAACTGACTTCAGAAGTGATGGAAACGGTTCCCGACAAAGCACTGGTCACGCTCAAGAAGATAATCACGAATGAGAAACTGATCGACATGCTGTGTGACATGCAGTGGACCGTTATGTCTTTGTCCGCTGACCACGAGCTACTGACCTCTGATCGCCCGGTCACCTACACCAAAGGCCTGAATGGCGATCACAGCCACATCGTTCTGCCGGTAGGACCACGTCATCTGTTCATCGCGGCCCGCAACCCAACGATGCTTAAGCGTTACGCCGCCCTGCCGAAGCTCGAAAGCATGGCCAATCAGAAAGCCGTAGAGCAGGCTAGCAAGCTGGTCTATGGCTCTTCTGAGCGGCAACTGCGGTTCGTGCAGAACCGAATGAGCAGAGACAAGGAACCGCAACTTATGCAGCGGCTCCTTGCGCTACAAGCTGCACAGGCCCCCTCATTTCTGGAGGTCATGAACAGCATTCCGCTGGATATCATACCAGAGGATCGCCTTGACGCTTAAGCGGTCTTGTCACGGAACGTAGCAACGAGCTTCCTCAGGAAAGCGTCACCCTTGCCTGATAGGCTTCACGGACATCAGCGGGAATCGCTTTTCTGGCGAACCAATCCCCGTTTGTGGCTTTGCTCAACGTCGTCATCTGAACCATGCTTTGTAGCGCCCTTTGTAGCGATGGGCGTCTGAGAAGCTCTCAGATCAATCAACAATCTGAAACTACAAGGGTTTTCTTTGTAGTGGTGCGGACGGCGGGGATCGAACCCGCATGACCAAAGGCCGAGAGATTTTAAGTCTCTTGCGTCTACCAGTTTCGCCACGTCCGCATGGGCGTCCTGTTTCTTGAACTTGCGCGACGCCGTCAAGCACCGAAATTGCGGAAGCGGTTCGCCGGTTACGAAAAAAGCGAGACGGTCGGATGGAAGGAATGCAAAAAAGGGCGCGGCGATCTCTCGCCGCGCCCTTCAGAAATTATCGCAATTCACTCAACCAGCGAGCTTGGCTGCCAGCTTGGCGACGTGGGCGCCCTGGAACTTGGCGCCTTCGAGTTCGATTTCCGAAGGCTGGCGCGAGCCGTCGCCGTTGGTGATCGTGCTGGCGCCATAGGGCGAGCCGCCCTTGACTTCTTCCGTGCCCATCTGGCCGGCAAAGGCATAGGGCAGGCCGGCAACGGCCATTCCCTGGTGCAGGAACGTGGGGATGAAGCCGAGGATGGTGGATTCCTGGCCGCCGTGCTGGGTGGCCGACGAGGTGAACATCGAGCCGAGCTTGCCGACCAGCTTGCCCTGTGCCCAGAGGCCGCCGGTCTGATCCCAGAAATTGCGCATCTGCGAGGCGACCGTGCCGAAGCGGGTGCCGGCGCCGACGATGATGGCGTCGTATTCGGTCAATTCCTCGACGGTCGCGACCGGAGCCTGCTGGTCCATCTTATAGTAGGAGGCCTTGGCGACCTCGTCCGGGACCAGTTCCGGAACGCGCTTGACCGTCACGTCGGCGCCTGCCGACTTTGCGCCTTCCGCGACGGCATAGGCCATCTTTTCGATGTGGCCGTAAGCGGAATAATAAAGCACGAGAACCTTTGCCATGATCTTCTCCATTCGATGTCTGGTGTGTGAACAAGGCCGTCTGCGGCCAGAACCAGACCCATATGTAACGGCTTCACGGATCGGCGACAGCCCTTGCGAGGTCTACGCACTGTTCAGCTTTTGGAGACGATATTTCGCTTGCGGATCATAAATTCGTAACGGACCTCCTTTCTGCGCTGATCACGACAAAATCGCTTCTGCCTTGAAAAATTTGAGCTTAGGAGTGTGACATTTACGGAGGAATTTCCATGTCCGAAGCGCCCCAGCCGTCCTTGATCGTCACCGCCGCCATGCTCGCCATCGGCGACGAACTTTTGTCCGGCCGGACGAAGGACAAGAATATCGGCCATCTCGCCGATCTGCTGACGCTTTCCGGCATCGACCTCAAGGAAGTGCGGATCGTCGCCGACGAGGAGGATGCGATCGTCGAGGCGCTGAATGCGCTGCGCGGCCGTTACGACTACGTCTTCACCTCGGGCGGCATCGGCCCGACCCATGACGACATCACCGCCGACGCGATTTCCAAGGCCTTTGGCGTGCCCTGCATCCACGATCCCGAAGCGATGAGGCTGCTTGCCGACATGTACAAGCGCCGGGAGATGGAATTCACCGAAGCCCGCCAGCGCATGGCCCGCATGCCTGAAGGCTCCAGGCATATCGCAAACCCGGTCTCGACCGCGCCGGGCTTCATCATCGGCAATGTCTACGTGATGGCCGGCGTGCCGCAGGTCTTCCAGGCGATGGTCGACAACGTGTTGCCGATGCTGCGCTCGGGCGCAAAGATGCTGTCGCGGGCGCTCCCCTGCCCCTATGGCGAAGGCGATATCGGCACGCTGCTGTCGGCCGTACAGAAAGCGCATCCGGAGACCAGCATCGGCTCCTATCCGAAATATGACGGGCAGCGGTTCTCGACCGAGATCGTGGTGCGCGCCCGCGACCCGCAGGTTCTCGATGCGGCTGCGCAAGCCGTGGCAGAGATGATCGCCGGCATCGACCGCGCCAAGATCGCCACCAATCCGACAGCCGACGCCTGACCCGCGGCACTCTGTTTCCTCATTGCCGGGGTGCCCTCCTTGACCGGGATCAAAGTGCGACACACGTATTTATGAGACACTGGTTTCCAATTCCGTGGAACCAGTTGATGAGGAGACACAGCCATGGCCTACAGGACCATTCTAGCCGTTCTCGACACCCCTCAAAACGCTAGGCAGATCACCGATTTCGCGATAGCGCTCGCCGAGCGGTTTTCCGCCCACCTGATCGGCGTGCATGCCGAAACGCTCGCCGCCGTGCCGCTGATTGCGCCGATGGAAATTCCAGATCCCGCCGCCGTGCAGATCCTTCAGGACGCCGCGCAGAAGGAAACCGCCGAGGTCGAGCGGATCTTCAAGGACCAGGCGTCTCGCGATGGTCTTTCCATCGAATGGCGCAGCTTCACGTCGTCGGCCGGTTACGGCTCCCATTCGGTGATGGATACCGCCCATGCGGTCGACCTGATCGTCGCGAGCCAGAGCGACCCGGCCCATGCCGATCATCGCGCCGATATCGAAACATTCCTCTTCGACAGCGGCCGGCCGATGCTGCTCATCCCCTACACGATGAAGGTGCCGCAGCCGATCAAACGGGTGCTGGTCGCCTGGAACGGTTCGCGAGAGGCGGCGCGGGCGACCTTCGATTCGATGCCGTTCCTCAAAGCTGCCGAAAGCGTCGAGGTGTTCTGCGTCGATCCGAGCGACCGTGGCGGCCAGACGCCGGAAATGGCGGGCGCCGAGATCGCTGCAACCCTTGCCCGGCACGGCGTCAACGTAACACTGTCGACGCAGGGAAAGAGCGGTATCTCCGCGGCAGCGGCGATCGAGAACCATCTCTCGGAAGGCAGTGTCGATCTTCTGGTGATGGGCGGCTACGGCCATTCGCGCTGGTGGGAAATGCTGTTTGGCGGCGTTACCCGCAGTCTGCTCGATTCGATGACGGCGCTGACTTTGCTTTCCCGCTGACAAATCCTTGCGTCGACCGGGGAATTGCCGCTATTAGCGAGAGCCAACAATATGCTTTCGCAAATGGTGGCCAGCCCTATGTCTCTTCCCGAAAAAGCCTTCCCCGTTTCCTGGGACCAGTTCCACCGTGATGCCCGGGCACTTGCCTGGCGGCTCGCCGGCCTTGGCCGGGAATTCCGTGCCATCGTCTGCATCACCCGCGGCGGCCTTGTGCCGGCGGCGATCATTTCGCGCGAACTCAATATCCGCCTGATCGAGACGGTCTGCATCGCCTCCTACCACGACTACGTCAACCAGGGCGAAATGAACCTCCTGAAGGGAATCACGCCCGAACTGACGGTCGACGAAGGCGCCGGCGTCCTGGTCATCGACGACCTGACCGATACCGGCAAGACGGCGTCGGAAGTGCGCGCCATGCTGCCGAAGGCCCATTTCGCCTGCGTCTATGCAAAACCCTCCGGTGTGCCGACCATCGACACTTTCGTCACCGAAGTCAGCCAGGACACCTGGATCTATTTCCCTTGGGACATGGGCTTCACCTATCAGGAGCCAATCGCCAAGGGCGCCAAGGGCTGATTCTTTCCGGCCCCTTTCAAAAATCTCGGTCCTTGTCACGAGCCCGCCCGGTTAAAAAACCGCGCGGGCTTGTCTATTACTAGTGGCCGCAGATTCTTGATGTGTCTCAATATGGTACGGCTCAGCCTTCAAAACCCTGCTGAACCGGGCTTCTGGCACCGGCCGCCGCTCACGAAATATTTCTCGGCTTCGTAACACAAGTTTCAGGCCATCCCCGCAACTGCCTGAGAATCCTCGGCTATTTCTTCATCCCCGTTATCCACAGCCAAGAACCACAATATCTTGTGGTTATAAAAGCGTTGCAATCTACGCCTTGACGAATCTCTCGGCTCGTTCGACAGTGTTCCTTACGTTGCGGCGGCGACTGGACCGGAATTACGAGGCCGGTTCTTCTTCGAGTTTGACGGGAAAAGATCACGCAGTCCGGCTATGAGGGGCGGGCTGCTATCAGGGTCTCCGTGCGTGCTCGATTTTCCGCTCCGAAACAACGGCTGGGACTGGCGGAAAGATTCTGTTAATACTATATGTAGTAGTGTTGCAGCCGTTATCACCACAACATACAGGTTGGCATCGAAAGATGATTCACCTGGGATCGGGAACATTCAACCGGCTGCGCGCGTCGAACGTGTGGGCTGGAGCGGCACATCTGCGCCTTATCATCAGGCGCCAACGGACGAGGATTTAAGGCAATGCGCATCGAACGTCGTTTCACCAAGCCGGAGACAGGTGCTTACGGGGAAATCGAATTCCGCAAGGGGATCAGCGAGATCCGCAATCCGGACGGCTCGATCGTCTTCCGGCTTGCCGATATCGACGTGCCGGCGCAGTTCTCCCAGGTTGCGACGGACGTTCTGGCGCAGAAGTATTTCCGCAAGGCCGGCGTTCCTAAGATCCTGAAAAAGGTCGAAGAGAATGACGTCCCCTCCTTCCTGTGGCGCTCTGTAGCTGACACGGAAGCGATGAAGGCACTGCCTAAGGAAGAGCAGTACGGTTCCGAAACCGACGCGCGCCAGGTCTTTTCGCGCCTTGCCGGCACCTGGACCTACTGGGGCTGGAAGGGCGGTTATTTCACCTCCGAAGAAGACGCGGCCGCCTTCATGGACGAGCTTGCCTACATGCTCGCAACCCAGCGCGTCGCCCCGAATTCCCCGCAATGGTTCAACACCGGCCTGCATTGGGCCTATGGCATCGACGGCCCCGGCCAGGGCCATTTCTATGTCGATCCCTTCACGGCTAAGCTCACCAAGTCGAAGTCGGCCTATGAGCATCCGCAGCCGCATGCCTGCTTCATCCAGTCGGTCGAGGACGATCTCGTCAACGAGGGCGGCATCATGGACCTTTGGGTCCGCGAAGCCCGCCTGTTCAAATACGGCTCCGGCACCGGCTCCAACTTCTCGATGTTGCGCGGCGCAGGCGAAAAGCTGTCCGGCGGCGGCCGTTCGTCGGGCCTGATGAGCTTCCTCAAGATCGGCGACCGCGCTGCGGGCGCCATCAAGTCGGGCGGCACCACCCGCCGTGCAGCCAAGATGGTTGTCGTCGACATCGACCATCCGGATATCGAGGAATATATCAACTGGAAGGTCAAGGAAGAGCAGAAGGTGGCAGCCCTCGTCACCGGCTCAAAGATCGTCTCCCGCCACCTGAAGGCGATTATGAAGGCCTGCCTGAACTGCGAAGGCGGATCTGGCGACGATTGCTACGACCCGCTCAAGAACCCGGCCCTGAAGCGCGAGATCAAGGCTGCCAAGAAGGATCAGGTTCCGGAAAACTATATCGGCCGCGTCATCCAGTTCGCCCGCCAGGGCTACAAGGACCTGGAATTCAAGACCTATGACACGGACTGGGATTCGGAAGCCTATCTCACCGTCTCCGGCCAGAACTCCAACAACTCCGTCTCGCTCAAAGACGACTTTTTGCGCGCTGTCGAGCAGGATGGCGACTGGAACCTGACCGCCCGCAAGGACGGCCGGGTGATGAAGACGCTGAAGGCCAAGGATCTCTGGGAACAGATCTCCTACGCTGCCTGGGCGTCCGCCGATCCGGGCATCCATTTCAATACGACGATGAACGACTGGCACACCTCGCCGGCCGGCGGCCCGATCCGCGGCTCGAACCCGTGCTCGGAATACATGTTCCTCGACGACACGGCCTGCAACCTCGCTTCCATGAACCTGCTGCAGTTCAAGGACAAGGCGACTGCCCGCATCAACATCGCCGACTACGAACATGCGACGCGGCTATGGACCGTCGTGCTCGAAATCTCGGTGATGATGGCGCAGTTCCCGTCGCGCCAGATCGCCGAGCTTTCCTACCAGTACCGCACGCTCGGCCTCGGCTACGCCAATATCGGTGGCCTGCTGATGTCGACCGGCATCGCCTACGACTCTCCGGAAGGCCGCGCCATCGCCGGTTCGCTGACCGCGATCATGACCGGCATTTCCTACGCCACCTCGGCTGAAATCGCCTCCGAGCTCGGTCCCTTCCCGAACTTCGCTCCGAACCGCGACAGCATGCTGCGGGTCATCCGCAACCATCGCCGCGCCGCCCACGGCGAAACCTCCGGCTATGAGCAGCTGTCGGTCAACCCGGTGGCGCTGATCCATTCGGAAAACCCGGACCAGGATCTGGTCGCCCATGCCAAGGCTGCCTGGGACAAGGCGCTTGTCCTCGGCGAACAGCACGGCTACCGCAACGCGCAGGTCTCGGTTATCGCCCCGACCGGCACGATCGGCCTCGTGATGGATTGCGACACGACCGGCATCGAGCCCGATTTCGCGCTCGTCAAGTTCAAGAAGCTCGCCGGCGGCGGCTACTGGAAGATCATCAACCGCGCCGTTCCGGAAGCCCTGCGCACGCTCGGTTATTCGGAAAGCCAGATCGCCGAGATCGAGGCCTATGCCGTCGGCCACGGCAACCTCAACCAGGCCCCCGGCATCAACTCCGGCTCGCTGAAGGCCAAGGGCTTCACCGACGAGAAGATCGAAGCCATCAACGGCGCCACCAAGGCCGCCTTCGACATCAAGTTCGTCTTCAACCAGTGGACGCTTGGCGCAGACTTCCTGAAGGGCACGCTTGGAGTCACCGACGAGCAGCTCGCCGACGTGAGCTTCAACCTGCTCGAACATATCGGCTTCTCCAAGAAGGACATCGAAGCCGCCAACATCCATGTCTGCGGCGCGATGACGCTCGAAGGCGCTCCCTTCCTGAAGGCCGAACATCTGGCCGTCTTCGATTGCGCCAATCCCTGCGGCAAGATCGGCAAGCGTTATCTCTCGGTCGAAAGCCATATCCGCATGATGGCGGCTGCCCAGCCGTTCATCTCGGGTGCGATCTCCAAGACGATCAACATGCCGAACGATGCGACCGTCGAGGACTGCGGCTCCGCCTACATGCTGTCCTGGAAGCTCGGCGTAAAGGCGAACGCGCTTTATCGCGACGGCTCGAAGCTCTCCCAGCCGCTCAACTCGTCGCTGATTGCCGATGACGATGCGGAAGACGCCGTCGAGGAACTGCTGGCTCAGCCGGCGGCAGCCCAGGCGGTGACGATCACCGAAAAGATCGTCGAGCGGATCATCGAAAAGGTCGTCCGCAGCCAGGAAAAGCTGCCCGGCCGCCGCAAGGGTTATACCCAGAAGGCGAAGATCGGCGGCCATACGATCTTCCTGCGCACCGGCGAATACGACGACGGCCGTCTCGGCGAAATCTTCCTCGACATGAACAAGGAAGGCTCGGCCCTGCGCGCCTTCATCAACAACTTCGCGATCTCCGTCTCGCTCGGCCTGCAGTATGGCGTGCCGCTCGAGGAATATGTCGATGCCTTCACGTTCACCAAGTTCGAGCCGGCCGGCATCGTCACGGGCAATGACGCGATCAAGAACGCCACGTCCATCCTCGACTACGTGTTCCGGGAACTGGCGATCTCCTATCTCGGCCGCCATGACCTCGCACATGTCGACACGTCGGACTTCTCCAACACCGCGCTCGGCCGCGGCGTTTCGGAAGGCAAGGCGGATGTGGTCTCCAAGGGCCTGACCCGCGGCTACAAACCGACCCTCGTCTCCGGCACCGGCGGCGACCGCCCGGCCGACATCAAGGGTGCGGCCACC
>NZ_JALBGW010000071.1:0-24083 GCF_023006485.1 Neorhizobium sp. BETTINA12A | reverse complement strand
AGCGCCGGCCGTGACGAGCAGCGTCTGGCCGAGCGGGTGAGTGTGCCAGTCGGTGCGCGCACCCGGTTCGAAGGTGACCGAAAGGGCGCGAACCCGGGCCGGCTCCGGCGCCTCGACGATCGGATCGAGCCGGACGGTGCCGGTGAAATATTGTGGCGGTGCCTTCGAAGGCTGCGATCCGCTGCGCTTGATGTCCATGGTTCGATCCTCGCTGAACGACTGGTTTCGCTTCATATAGGTCAGAACAGGCGCGGCGCGACCTCCAAAAATTCTTGACTTCGGTTTTTGCACGGTTATGCCTTTCGGTCGAAGAGCGTCGGCCTTTGAGGTTCAGTTTGCCTAAGTAATCCCCGGTCTCGACAGGTTCACCCTCCCATGCGTGGAAGAGCGATGACGCTTGCTCGCGTGGGAACACTGTTCATCGGGGTGGCGGCTTGAGACCGGTTTGGCATTGATCGTGCCAGTGCGGCCTCGTGCTGCCCTGAACCGTCCGACTAAGACCTCCGACGCTTGCTCCCCACAGTCCGGACCTTCGCCACACCGTGCGCGCCCCAAGAGGGCTTCTGAGTGCCGTTTCCCGCATGAACTTCCTGACCGGAAGATCAAGACGGCATGTGCGACATCCTCCATCTCGAATGGACTGCAACCCCTAAAACTCCACCCCGGCCAATCCTTGCCTGTAGCGGCTGCGGGCTATCGAGGCCGTTCCGCTCCAGCGGCCGCATCCGCCTCAACGCCAACGGCAAAAGGCTCGATGCCTGGCTCATCTACAGATGCATCGCCTGCGACGGCACCTGGAACCGGCCGATCTTCGAGCGGCAGACCATCCGGGCGATCGATCCCGCCATGCTCGACGCGATGCAGGCGAGCACGCCGGACTTCGTGGCCCGCATCGAATTCGACGTTCAGGCGCTGAAGGCCAGGGCCGGGCGCATCGAGGAAAGCGACGACATCGAGACGCGCAAGGCGGTGCTGCGTCACAATGCGGATTGGCGGCGGATCACAATCACGCTCGCCCTACCCTACCCGACCGGCCTGCGGCTCGACCGGCTGCTTTCGGCGGAACTTCAGCTTTCGCGCAGCCGGCTGCAGGCGCTTTTCGACAGGCAGGAGATCCGGATCGGGCCGGAGCGAAAGGACGCGCTGAAACGCGGTATCCGCGACGGCACCCAAATCACGCTCGACCTGCGCGACGAGGCCGAGCGAATGGCGGTGGGCAAGGCGGCGATGGGCGGCTGATCAGCGATAACCGGTGGCGTCGGCCGGTTTGCCGGGCTCCTGCACCTCTTTCATGTAGCGCCAGCAATCCGGTCGCGAGCCGTCGACATCGTTGAACTCGTAGACCCTGGCAAGGCCGCCGCTCGACAGCGACTGGCCGTTCCAGCGTGCCCGGTCCGGATCGGCGGCAAGCGCTGCCACCGCCCGACCGATGAAGCGCGGCGTTTCGGAAATGCAGAAATGCGGCTGGGCGATAAGCGAATCCCGCCAGTTCTCCTCGCTCACCTGGTAGATATCCAGCATCATCTCGGAGCGCATCCAGCCGGGCGTGATCGACACGGAGGTGCTGCCGAGCTTCTCGAGATCCTTGCCATGCGCCCAGGCCATGCGCGTCACCGCGGTCTTGGCGAGGTCGTAGAAGGGCGAGAGCCGATAGTGTTCGGCATTGTATTCCGCCGTGCCGTCGGTGACCTCGACCAGCAGACCACCCGGCTTCTCGATCATCAGCTTCAGTGCATGATGGGCGGTGATCAGGTGGGTGTCGATCGCCAGCCGCAGCATGCGCAGGCCCTTTTCGAGGTCGTGCTCCCAGACCGGCTTGTCCCATTCGAACAGATGTTCGCCGCCCCAGATGTCGTTGACGAGGATATCCAGCCGGCCCTGCTCCCGGCGGATGCGCTCGACGAGCGCTGCGACATCCTCCGAGACGAGGTGATCGAGCGGCACCGCGATGCCCGTGCCGCCGGCTAGCGTCACCAGTTCGGCGGTATCCTCGATCGTCTCCGGCCGCCGGTATTCCGACTGCTTCTGCCGCGTCGTCCGGCCGGTGACATAAACGGTGGCGCCGGCAACCCCGAGCTCGACCGCGATACCCCGCCCGGCACCCCGCGTGGCCCCCGCTACCAGCGCGATTTTCCCCTCCAGCGGCTTTTTGTACACGTGCGACATAACTGCTCCTTCCCTTCCGGTTCCGTATGGTTAGAACTGGCTCTCCATATAGAGGTAATATATAAACGTTTATTCGTTTATAATTCGAGAGGCAAGATGGCGCGACCAAAAACCATGCCGGACAGCGAGGTGCTGACGGCGGCGCTGAAGGTGATGCACGAAAAAGGCCCGGAGGCGCTGACTTTCGCCTCGCTCGCCACGGCCTGCGGCCTTTCCGGCTCGACGCTGGTGCAGCGTTTCAGGAACAAGGAAGAACTTGCCCGCGCCGCGCTGCTGTTTGCCTGGGACGACCTCGACGCCAAGACCCACGCGGCGATCGCCGCCGCACCGAAGACGCCTCAAGGTGCCGTGGACATTCTCGTTACGCTTTCGGGAGACTATGGCGGCGTCGAGGCTTACGCCGAGGGCCTGCTGATGCTGCGCGAGGATTTTCGCGATCCGCAACTGCGCGCCCGGGGTTCCGCCTGGGGCGCGGTCCTGTCCACCGCAATCGCCGCCTGTTTCGCCGCCACCCCCGGCACGCCGGACAATATCGGCGTGCTGATGGCGTCGCAGTGGCAGGGCTGTCTTCTCTGGTGGGGGTTCGATCCAGCAGGGCCGATCGACGCGCATGTGCGCCGGAGCCTGGGAGCGTTTGTCGCAGCGGTGCTGCCCGGACAATAGAAAAGGCCCGGGATCCCGTCAGCCCCTGACCGTGACAAGCGCCAGTTGACAATTTTCGAAAATTTGCCCTCCTTGTCGTGTCTCAATCTCAACAGGAAAGAGACAGCAATGCGCAAATCCTTCTACGTCACCCAAAGCATCTACTCGGAACCTGGGCCGTATCGCGAAACATTGATGCGCGGCGGCGTCGAGCCGAACTCAATTGCCCGGTGGATTAGCTCATTCATGCAGCATCCTCGCGGGGCCGAATCCGAAGAACGAGGTTTCACACCCGAACAGGCCGCCGATCTTGAGCTTCGTTCCGTGGCCGAGATTCTGTCAATCGTTGTAGAGCGCAATTTGCTCGAAGGCGATGCCGCACGGCCTAAGGTTGGCGGCGTATGCCGGGATTTCGCTATACTGGCGGTTAGTAGATTTCGCGAACTCGGCACCCCGGCTCGCCTCCGTGTCGGGTTTTCCGACTATCTGGTGCCTGGTCATTGGGAAGATCATTGGCTTTGCGAATGGCATGACGGCGGGCGCTGGAAACGGCTCGATTTGGAGTTTGCAGCTATCGGGGGAGTTTCCTTCGACACCTTAGACGTGCCGCGCGCCCACTTTCTAACAGCGGGCGAGGCATGGTTTCGGATCAAAGACGAACCGGAGATTGCCTCCCGTTTTGGCGTGTCGAGCCTCGGCCTCGGCGGGGAATGGTTTGTCGCGGGAAGCCTGCTTCGGGAAGTCGCAGCCCTGCGTAAACTGGAACTGAAACCGTGGGATTACTGGGGTCTATCAAAGGACCTCTCCCCCGTTTCAACCGAGTTGTCGTACCAGGCGAGGACGACGCTAGACCAACTCGCTTCACGGCTCAGGACCGTCGCTATCGATGGGGAGGACGAGCCGGAAGCTTTAGCGGACTGGCCTTTACCAGAGGAGGTTATCAGCTTCCCGCAAGGTGAGGCTGTAGCTGTCGTGCTGCGTAATTCCTGACTTCTGCGGCAAAAACGAGCCGCTGATTTTCAGGAAATTCCTGTCGCGAAAGTCAGAGTTTCGCGACAGGACATATTCCACATTTAAGTCAGGGGCTGGCGGGACCCCGGGCCTTTCGTCAACCTTCCAGCTCAGGCGATCTTGCCGCTGCGCCGCGGGTGAAGAATGGCAGCCAGCCGGCGGTAGGCGATCGACAGAATTTCCGTCTTCAGCGACACGATCGCGACACCGGCAAGCACGATAGCCGTGGCGATGATCTCTCTCAGGCTGACGGGTTCGCCCAGCAGGACAAAACCGAGGATAATCGTCCAGGGCGGCAGGAAATAACCGTTCATCGAACCGATGGTCGGACCCGCCTTCTTGAGGATGTTCATGTAGAGAACGATCGGCAGGGCCGTTCCGAACACGCCGAGGACGAGAAGCAACGGCAGGTTGTCGAGCGCCGGAGCGAAGGCCGAAAGACCGCCGAGATAGATCATCACCGCGAAGGTCGGCAGGCCGGAGAACAGCTGCTGTCCCAGCGCCAGCCGGACCGGCTGGGCACCGGGAATACCGCGCACATAAAGATTGCCGAGCGCATAGCTGACCGCGACGACGGCCACGGCGCCGACGCCGCGAAGGCTGACATTGTCGGCACCGAGCGCCGCCGGACCGATCAGCAGGACCATGCCGCCGAAGCCGGTCGCAAGCCCGAGCGCCACTTTCGGCGTCAGCCGCTCGCTTGCAAACAGCGCCTGCGCCAGAACCGCGACGACGAGCGGCGTGGAGGCCTGGATCATCGATGTCAGGCCCGCCGAGATTTCCGTCAGTGCATAGGCCGTCAGGCTGTTCGGCACGACGCCCTGCAGGAAACCGAGGACGACCCAGTCGCGCATTTCCCGTCCGCGCGGGACAATGTTGTGGCCGGAGACGATCATCCAGATGGCGATCAGGCTGCCGCCCATCAGCCCCCTCACCGCCGTCAGGGCGAGCGGAGAGAGCGCGGTGCCGGCCAGCTTCAGGAGAATGAAAGCGCCTCCCCACAGGAAGGAACAGGCAAGCATCTGCACGATCAGCGGAATTTCAAAGGACTTCCTTGCGGCGATCGAAGGCATGGTCGGCTCCTCACTATTTATCTTCATGTGAAGATATTTGCTCCCGATTTATCTTCATGTCAAGATAGTTTTGTCGAGACGGAGAATCGGAATGGCGCAGACACGAAAAACGCAGGATCACATCGACCGGGCGCGGGCCCAGTGGGCCAAACAATTGCCGGATCTCGACACGGGCCCGATGGAAATTCTCGGCCGCGCCTACCGCCTGTCGCGGCTGGTCACGCCGTCGATCGAGGCGACATTCGCGTCGTTTCAGCTGGACCGCGGGGAATTCGACGTGATCGGGACGCTGCTGCGCTCCGGGCCGCCCCATCGGCTGACGCCGACGGAACTCTACCGGTCGCTGATGATCGCCTCCGGCAGCCTCACCCACCGGCTGGGCCGGCTGGAAAAGGCCGGACTGATCAAACGCGTTCCGTCCAACAGCGACGGCCGCAGCCTTTCCGTACAGTTGACCGACGAGGGCATCGGCAGGGCGGAGGCCGCATTCCGCCAGGATATGGCGAGCGAGGCGAAAGCGATCGCAGGCTTCGATCCGGAAAAGAAGGCGCAGCTTGCAGACCTGCTGCGGGAACTGAACCTCGCCGTCGAAGCCCATCTTTCCCGACAGGGACCGCCAGAACCCACGGAGGATTGACGAAAGGCGGGATCACGCGGAGACGAGCTTCCTCCGTGCCGGCAAGGTCATGGCGGCAACACCTGCGACGACGCAGACGAGGCCCGCCCATGCGCCCGGATGCAGGCTTTCGCCGAGGAAAACGACGCCGATCGCCACCCCGATAGGCACACGCAGATAGGCCTGCGAGGTCGCGCCGACCGAGCCGAGCGTCTGCATCAGCCTGAAATAGATGACGAAGGCGAGCGCCGTCGAAAACACCGAGAGCGTCACCAGCGCCAGGATCGAGTCCAGCGAGGGCTCAAGCGTCCAGGGCTTGTCTACGATCAGGCTTGCAGGGACCAGCAGCGCGGCGCCGCAGACGAGCGAGCCAGCCGCCGGCATGATCGGGTCGAGGCCCTTGAAGTTCTTGCCAAAGATCGCCGCGCCGGCATAACACACGGTCGCCAGCACGATCGCCAGCTGCGGCACCAGTCTCTCGCCGAGCCCCGACAGCGCTTCGACGCCGATCACCATGCAGATGCCGACCAGCCCCGCGCCGACGCCGAACAGTTTCCGCACCGTCACCGGCTCATGGCGGGTGATCAATGCCGTGATCAGGAAGGCGAAGATCGGCGTGGTGGAATTGAGGATCGCGGCAAGCCCGGCATCGGTTGATTGTTCCGCCCAGGCAATCAGCGTGAAGGGAATGGCGCTGTTCAGGCAAGCCTGGAACAGGAAGCGCGCCCATGTCGCTCCATCGCGCGGCAGCTTCAGGCCGCGCCAGCGGATCACGCCGAGCAGCACGGTTCCGGCAATCAGCGTCCGCAGTGCGATCAGCGTGACCGGCGGGATGGTCCCGACGCCGATCTTGATGAACGTATAGGAGGCGCCCCAGAGCGTCGAGAGCGCCAGAAGCAGCGCCAGTTCCCTGGTCATATTCGGTGTGTTCGGCATGATTTCGCTGGCCCGTTCGCATTTTCGATGCGGGTGTTCTAGGTCAAGACGGCGAGCGGATGCTTCGGTGCCGATCGAACTGTTTCGACGCTGCGCTGCCCGGTCGGCTGCACTTGCGGGCGCGCGCCGCCTGTTGCAATGATGCGGGTTCATTCAAGGAACACGATATGCCCTCGACCGAGCTGTTTCTCGCCTTCCTCGCCACAACGGCGGTGTTCGCTTATATTCCCGGGCCGGCCATGCTCTATGCCGCTGCCCAGACGCTGGCGCGCGGGCGGTGGTCGGGCCTGATGGCCTCGCTCGGCATCCATATCGGCGGTTACGCGCATGTGTTCACCGCCGCCGCGGGGCTTTCGGTGCTCTTTCATGCCGTTCCGATCCTGTACATGGTGGTGAAGCTCGGCGGGGCGGCCTATCTCGTCTGGCTCGGCATCTCGCTGTTCCGCGCCAAGGCGGCGGGCGATGCGGAACTTCCGGAGATCGCGGAGAAATCCGGCCGGCGGGCGTTTTTCGAAAGCATCACGGTGGAAGTGCTGAACCCGAAGACGGCGATCTTCTTCCTCGCCTTCCTGCCGCAGTTCATCGACGCCTCGGCCGCCTTCCCCATCTGGCTGCAGTTCGTGATCCTCGGGACGATCGTCAACCTGATGTTCTCGTCTGCCGATATCGTCTGCGTCTTCCTGGCCGGCGCTGTCATCACCCGGCTGAAGCGCTCGAGCGGAGCGCAAAGGCTGATGCAGCGGGCCGGAGGCGCGCTGCTTGTCGGGCTCGGCGCACATCTGGCGCTGCAGCGGAGCTAGTCAGTCCATTTCCGACCGGCCGTTCTTGGCGCGTTCTTCCGACAACTTCCGATATTTGGCTTCGAAATAGGCGAGAACTTCTTCAGCCGGCTTACCCCGACCTGCCTCAGCATCGGCAATGCCGCGAGCAAGCGCGGCGTCCAGCGCTGCCAAACGCTTCGCTCTCTCTTCCGGTGACTCGGAACGGTCGAGCCAGGCTTCTAACGGATCGTCATCATCCATGGGCTGATCTCCCGATGCCAAAACTACCATAGAGAGCAACGCCGCACCATCTCACCCCGTGACCTTCAGCTCCATGCAGGTCAGATCCAGCCAGCGGCCGAACTTGGTGCCGACCTCGGAGAACGTGCCGGCGGTGCGGAAGCCCAACTTCTCGTGCAGGCCGATCGAGGCGGTGTTTCCGGCCTCGATGCAGGCGACCATGACGTGGATGCCGTTCTCGGAGGCGCGGGCGATCAGCTCTTGCATCAGCAGCCGGCCGATGCCGGCGCCACGGAAATCGCGGTGGACGTAGACGGAATGCTCGACCGTGTGGCGGAACCCGTCGAAGGCGCGCCAGTCGCCGTAAGAAGCGTAACCGGCGACCTTGCCGCCGACATCCGCCACGAGCACCGGAAAGCCGCGCGCCTTGCGGGCGGCGAACCATTCCTTGCGGTTCTGGAGGTCGACGAGGACCTCGTTCCAGATCGCCGTCGTGTTGGCGACCGCGTCGTTGTAGATCTCCATGACGGTCTGGAGATCGGCTTCGGCGGCGTCGCGGACAAGTGGTTCAGTCATCATATTTAGTCCATCATGATACTCGTTTGTCTACTATATCAGACGATGGAATGACGAGTCCAGATTGGCTGGCCTACTCCTTTGATAACTTCATTGGAATTGATGAGGGAGGGGCGAGCCTGAAGCTAATCGGTTGCCCACAACAAACCGTACCTCGGATCAAAAACCGCCGGAGAGGCTGAAGCAGGTCATGACTGCGCCATAGTGAACGGCGGCGGCGGCGACGACGAAGCCGTGCCAGATGGCGTTCTGGAACCGCAGCCGTTCCCAGACGTGGAAGATCACGCCAAGCGAATAGATGAAGCCGCCGATGACGATCAGCCAGACGGTGACGGCCGGCAGATATTGCGAGATCGGCCCCGCCACCATCACGCCGCTCCAGCCCATGGCGAGATAGAGCAGGATCGTCAGCTTGTCGAAACGGCCGGGAAACAGGCATTTCAGCGTGATACCGAAGATCGCGGTCGCCCAGATCGCCAGAAGCATGGCGAATATCCAGGGGTCGTGCGCGCCGCGTTGCAGGAAAGGCGTATAGGTCGCCGCGATCAGGATGAAGATCGCCGAATGGTCGAGCCGCCGCAGCACCCATTTGGTGCGCGAGCGAGGCCAGATATTGTAGGTGAACGAGATCGACAGGCAGATGATCAAACCAAGGCCGTAGATCCAGGCGGCGGCGATTTCGCCATGGCTCGACCAGACGGTCGCGTAGAAGATCAGCGCGGTGGCGCCGACCAGCGCGAACACGATACCGACGCCGTGGATGATGCCATCCGCGACGATCTCGTGAAAATCGTATTTCCGCCCGAAATTGAAAAACTCGTTCATCCGACCTTCCGCCTGCCTCGATCTTAAGAATGAGCATGACCGCGGCGGAAGGCAAGAGAGGGAGGATTCACATTCCGTTTCCCGCGTTAAACTTCCTCCGACACCTCGGCGGCGCAGGCCTGGCAAAGGGGCGTGTGCGGCACGGCATCCAGTCGCTGCTCGGCGATCGGCTGGCCGCATCTGGCGCAGATGCCGAACGTGCCGGCGGCGATGCGGTGAAGTGCCGCATCGATTGCCGCAAGCTCCCGTTCGCCGGTTTCGCCGAGTTCTTCCAGCACCTCGTCATTGTTGCGTTCGACGGCGCGGTCGTCGTCATCAGGATCGCGGGGCGTGACGAAATCCTGTTCGATGCGGCTCAGGCGGCCTTCGAGCTCCGCCTTCCTCGCCCTTAGAACGCTGCCATATCTTGACGTATCCATGGATCCGTTCCTTCTCAGCGGTCGACGAGGACCGAGCATGTGGCGTGGCGCACGACGCGGTCGGCCGTGGCACCGATCAGGTAGTTCGACAGGTCGGGGATATGCGAGGCGACGATGATCAGGTCTGCGCCCTGCTCTTCCGAAGCGGCCAGGATTTCGCGCGCCGGCGCGCCCTGGCGGATTTCGATATCGGCCTCGATGCCGGCTTTTTCGCGAAGCTCGACGAGCAGCCGTTCGGCATCCTGACGGGCCGCAACTGTCAGATCGACGGTCAGCTCGGAGACAAGATAAGCGGGCATATCCTCGACCACGTTGACGATCAGGATCATGCCGCCCGTGTCGAGCAGGTTCGTTGCCGTGCGCAGAATGCGCTCGCCCTTTTCCAGAGCGGAAACATCCACCGCAACGACGATCTTCTTGTACATGCGATCTCCTTCATGTTTTTCGCCCATTGTAGCTTCATACGGTCCAAACCGCCTTGACCGAGGTCAAACCCGCTCATTGTCCATAATTTGGAGACGATCCATCGCCAGTTTACGCTCTATCGTGAACGATGGGCATGGGCCATATAGGTTGCAACGGGGCGTTCACCCGCCCGATGTCAGATGAGGATTTCGATATGTCCGATGTCACGCAGCCCTTTGCCCTGACCCGTCCCGCCCATGTCCGCGGCGCGCATCTGGTCGTCAGCGACCTGGCCCTGGTTTCCGGTTTCTACCAGAACATTATCGGCCTGAAGGTCATCGAAAAGAGCCCGAGCGGCGAAGTGCTGGGCGTCGGCGGCCAACCGCTCCTGACGCTTTCGACCGGCAAAAACGTCGCCCGTGCGCCGCGCAACGCCGCCGGCCTGTTCCACACCGCTTTCCTGGTGCCGAACCGGCAGGAGCTTGCCCACTGGCTGGCACATTCCGCCGACAACAATGTCCGACTGGAGGGCGCTTCCGACCACCTTGTCAGCGAGGCGATCTATCTGTCCGACCCCGAGGGCAACGGTATAGAGATCTACCGCGATCGAACCCCGCAGGAATGGACCTATCAGCCGGACGGTACGATCGCCATGGCGACCGAACGCCTGAACCTGCAGGAACTTTACAACAGCGCTCCGAAGCAGGCCTTCGACGGCATGGCCGATGGCACCGCCGTTGGTCACATCCATCTGCAGGTCGGCGATATTCCGCAGGCCGACGCCTTCTATCGCGACGTGCTGGGCCTGAAGGTGATGGCGCGGTATCCGGGCGCCAGCTTCTTTGCAACCGGCGACTACCACCACCATATCGCCGCCAATATCTGGAACAGCCGCGGCGCAAAGGCGCGCGAAAACAACATGACCGGGCTTTCGGATTACACGGTTCGGTTCAACGACAAGGCGGCGCTCGACAGGGCGCTTGCGGCGCTCGATGCCCAGGAGATCGCCGCGACCAAAACCGCCGAAGGCTGGTCGCTGAAGGACCCGTGGGGCATCGGCCTGACGCTCGCCGCCTGAGCGCCGTCACCCGTTTTGCCGACAAGCGGCGCTCCGGAACCGGAGCGCCGCTTTCGCGTTGAGAGCGATCACGGGGACCTCTGGACACGAAAAACATGAGTGCGCGCGGCAATGGCAAGCTGAAGAAACACCTGACGGAGATGCCGGCCCAGCGCAAGGAGGCGCTGCTGCACCCGGAAGAGATCGACGTGGTGGAGAACCTGCCGCTGGGGCGCGAGGCGCTCGACGTGGCGATGGCCTGGGCGGTGATCGGCATTTTCGCGATCGTGTTCTTCTCGCTTGTCCATTACATGTCGCTGATCTTGATCCCCGTCACGCTCGCTGTCGTCGTCGGCCTGATCCTGGGTCTTGTCGCGGATCGCCTCGGCAAGGCCGGCGTGCCCCGTTTCGGCATTGCCTTCATCCTCTCGACGCTGGTCTTCGCGGCCCTGTTCCTGATCATCAATTCGCTTGCCGAACCGGTCGCAAAGCTGATCCAAGAAGGTCCGAATTTCATCGAGCGGACCATCAACCGCATCAAGCCGTTCCTCGAAAGCCAGCATTGGATCAACGTCTCGCCTGCGACATTCGAGACCGGGCCGATGTCGATGCAGTCGCTGATCGAGAATTCCGGCAATATTCTCGGCATCGTCACCGCCAACCTGACGCCGGCGATCGTCCAGGGAATGATCTTCTTTGCGGCCCTGCTGCTCTTCCTCTACGGCCGGCTGCGGCTGCGGCGCACGATCATTCTTGCCTTTCCGACACGCCGGCAGCGGCTGATGGCGATCCGGGTGCTCAATTCGATCGACGAGGTGCTCGGTTATTATTTCGCGACCGCCAGCCTCCTCTATCTGGGGCTCGGGGTGGTGATGGCGCTGATCGCCTATTTCGGCGGGCTTTCGATGCCGGTGCTGTGGGGCCTGTTCGCCTTCGTCTCAAGCTTCATCCCGTTCATCGGCATCACGCTGATGACTGTTTCGGTGGCGATCGCCGGCATTCTCACCCATGACGCTTTCTTCCTCGGCCTGATCCCGGCAGCAATCTTCTTCACCGTCCACCTGGCGATGGAGAACCTGCTCTTCCCGGCGATCATGGGCCGGCAGTGGGAAATCAACCCTTTCATCGTCTTCATCGCCATCCTGTTCTGGACCTGGATGTGGGGTGCGGTCGGGGCGATGCTCGCCCTGCCGCTTTCCCTGATCATGATGACGGTGCTGAACGAGCTTTTCCCCGACCGGAAGACGGTGCCGCACCTGCCGGGATGATGTCACTCGTAGAGGTAATACTTTTCCCACTCTTCGCGCGGAACTTTCGAACCGATCTTGTAGTCGAAGGACATCACTTCCAGACCCTTGTCGCCGGTCTCGCACTTGTATTTGAGCCGATACCAGTCGCCGGCACTGCGGAAGACAGCACCCGGCGCCCGGATGGCGTTGCCATCTTCGACCGGCTGGGAAAAGGTATAGGCGATCACCTTATCCGGTTTGAACTCGCCCTTGTTGTCCTTTTTGATGCGATCCATCGCCTCGATATCGCAGCGCTGTTCGCGCCGTTCATCCGGGGCGAGCGCATCGAGCTGCCGGACGATATGGGCATCGAGAGCATGCGCCGGCAGGGCGGAAAGAAGAGCCAATGCTGCGACTGACCAGGGTTTTATCATGTCATTTCCTATCCAATATGACTCGGACGGCCGGAAACTATGAGACGGTCACGCAATTGACCACCTACCAGAACGGGAAATAGGATGATGTGATCGGGTGGAGGTATTGAGGGGGAAAGGTGAGCAGGCGTCTGGAACGAATGCGTGCCAATCCGCGAGCGGACTGGCGGATTGAAGAGGTCGTGACAGTCTGCGGGGAGTTTGGCATTTCCTGTGCAGCGCCGCGGTCGGGAAGCTCACACTACAAGGTCAGCCACCCGATGATGCGAGAAATCCTGACCGTGCCTTTCAAACGACCCATCAAGCCAGTATATATTCGGAGGCTTGTGCAATTCATCGATGCGGTAAGGGCTTTCTCATGAGTCCACTACGATATCCAGTGCTTGTCTCCCCGCTCTCCATGGAGGATGGCGGCGGTTTCCTGGCGACCGTACCTGACCTTCCCGGCTGCATGAGCGATGGCGAGACGCCACAGGAAGCCATTTCCCACGTACAAGACGCCATCGAAAGCTGGATCGAGGCAGCGCGGGACATGGGGCGGGATATCCCCGAGCCTTCATTGCAGGCCGCCCTCGGCTAAGCATTCCAGAAGCAACCCGCTTGCCTCGCGCCCAAGCGCCCCCTATCTCTGGCACTCCTCGCCTCACAATCGGAGTGCTTCCTTGGCCACCTCCCGCATATCGCCCTTCGCCGATCTTCCTGCCGCTCCCGTTGCGCCCAAGAAGCCGGTTTCCGATACCCGCCACGGCATTACCCGCACCGACGACTATGCCTGGTTCCGCGCCGACAACTGGCAGGCGATGTTCAAGGATCCGTCGCTCCTCGACCCGGAAATCCGCAAACATCTGGAGGCCGAAAACGCCTATATGGAAGCGGCCATGGGCGACACGGCCGAGCTGCAGAAAAAGCTGTTTGCCGAGATGCGCGGCCGCATCAAGGAAGACGACAGCTCCGTGCCGATGAAGGACGGGCCGTTCGCCTATGGCACGTTGTTCGTCACCGGCGGCGAGCAGCCGCGTTATTTCCGCACCCCGCGCGACGGCGGCGAAAAACACCTCCTGCTCGATGGCGACAAGGAAGCCGTGGGCAAGGATTATTTCCGGCTTTCCGGCATCGACCACACGAGCGACCATTCCCACGGCATCTGGGGTTATGACGACAAAGGGTCGGAATATTTCACGCTGCGCATCCGCGATCTTGCCACGGGCGAAGACCTTGCCGACGTGGTCGAAAATACCGGCGGCGGCGGGGTCTGGGCGCCTGACGGCAAAAGCTTCTTCTATACGCTGCAGGACGAGAACCACCGCCCCTCGAAAGTCTTCCACCACATCGTCGGCCAACCGCAATCGGAAGACCGGCTGGTCTACGAGGAGGAGGATCCGGGTTTCTTCATGGGCGTCGGCGGTTCGCTGCTCGACGACTTCATCTATATCGACATCCACGACCACGAGACGTCGGAATACCGGCTGCTCTCGACCGCAGACCTGACGGCCGAGCCGATGCTGGTCGCAGAGCGTGAGGAAGGCATCGAATATTCGATGACCGAGGGCGGCGACGTCTTCTACATCCTCACTAATGAGGGCGACGCCAAGGATTTCAAGATCTGCCAAACGCCGGTTACCGCGCCGGGCAAAGAGAACTGGACCGAGGTCGTGCCGCACGAGCCCGGCCGGCTGATCATCAGCCACATGGCGTTCGCCCGTTATCTTCTGTGGCTGCAGCGTAAGGACGGGCTGCCGCAGATCATCATCCGCGACCGGACGACCGGCGAGGAACATGCGATCGCCTTTGCGGAAGAGGCCTATTCGCTCGGCCTGCAGGGTGCCGCCGAATACGACAGCGACGTCATCCGCTTTTCCTATTCATCGATGACGACGCCGAGCCAGCTTTACGACTACGACATGACCACCCGCAAGCGGGTTCTCCTGAAGACCCAGGAAGTGCCGTCGGGCCATAATCCCGACGACTACGTCACCCGTCGGGTGATGGCGCCGGCGCGTGACGGCGAACTGGTGCCGGTCTCGCTGCTCTACCGGAAAGATACGCCGCTCGACGGTTCGGCGCCCTGCCTGCTTTATGGGTACGGCGCCTACGGCATCACCATTCCGGCCGGATTCTCGACCAACAACCTGTCGCTCGCCGATCGCGGCTTCGTTTATGCCATTGCCCATATTCGCGGCGGCAAGGACAAGGGTTTTGCCTGGTACGAGACCGGCAAGATGGAGCACAAGCAGAACACGTTCAAAGACTTCATCGCCGCTGCTGATTATCTGAATCAAGAGAAGTTCACGTCCTACGCGAACATCATTGCCGAAGGCGGATCGGCCGGCGGCATGCTGATGGGCGGCATCGCCAACATGGCGCCGGAAAAATTCGCCGGCATCATCGCCGCCGTTCCCTTCGTCGATGTGCTCAACACAATGCTCGACGATACGCTGCCGCTCACCCCGCCGGAATGGCCGGAATGGGGCAACCCGATCGACAGCCTCGAAGAATACCAGTGGATCGCCGCCTACTCGCCTTACGACAATGTCGAGGCGAAACCCTATCCGCCGATCCTCGCCATTTCCGGCCTGACCGACCCGCGCGTCACCTACTGGGAGCCGACCAAATGGGTCGCCAAGGTCCGCGAGTTCTCGACCGGAACCGCGCCGATCCTTTTGAAGACCAACATGGCGGCCGGCCATGGCGGCAAGTCGGGTCGCTTCCAGCGGCTGGAGGAGATAGCGTTCGAATATGCGTTTGCGATCAAGGTGGCGGGGAAGATGTGAGGGGATGTTTTGCCGTGTGGCACCCCCCTCTGCCCTGCCGGGCATCTCCCCCTCAAGGGGGGAGATCGGCTGGGCGCACTCGGCCTCCCCAAACAAGAAACGCTACCGCCCGGCGTGAGGTTTAATCGGCGGGAGGAGCAAGCCGCTTGTAATCTCCCCCCTTGAGGGGGAGATGGCCGGCAGGCCAGAGGGGGGTGGCGGGCGATGCCTTTCAATGCATGTCCGGCTACGCCGGACCATAATTCAGGTTGCCCTTCGGGAGGGGAAGACATGACCGTCTACGTAGCCCTGCTTCGCGCCGTAAACGTCGCCGGCACCGCACTGCAGATGACCGAACTGAAATCCCTCTGCGAAAATCTCGGCTTCGCCGACGTCAAGACCTATATCCAGAGCGGCAATGTGCTGTTCCGGTCAGATGAGGCGGAGGCAAAGGTGGCCGACAAGCTCGACGAGGCGCTGGGTCGGAAGTTCGGCAGGAAGCCGGGCGTGATGGTGCGCTCCACCGGAGAGCTGGAGGCGATCGTCGAAAACGCGCCCTTCCCGGATGCCAAGCCGAATTTCCTGCTGGTGCATTTCCTCGCTGAAAGGGCCGCCAAGGATGCACTCGACAAGATGGTCGCGCCGGACGGCGAAGAGGCGGTCGTCGCCGGGCGCGAGATTTATGTCCATTATCCGATCGGCTCGGGCAAATCGAAGCTGAAGCTGCCGGCGCTGAAACCAGGTACGTCGCGCAATCTCAACACCGTGCGCAAGCTCGCCGAAATGGCCCGCGTCATGGAAGGCTGAACGTCCGATGGCAGGCATCGTCATTCCGATCGTCTGCCATGCTGTCATCTTTCACGTCCCGGGCGTGGCTCGGATTTCGCCCGCCAGAGCGGCTTTACCTTGAGCGGCTAGGGACCCGCAGAGCGATATCCGACAGGTTTATCAGCAACCAGAACGGATGCGGAACGCGCCGAACAGCCGTTCATTGTCATTTTTTTGTCAAGCCCCTGCCGTCAAACCAAAACATCAGACGCAAGCCTCGCGCAAGCTTCGTGCGTTAACTATTTGTTAACCATTCTGAACACGGGCGTTTCGCCATGAAGATCGATAGCGGCCTCAACGGCTATTATTATCCCAACCGGGCACAAGAGATGGACCGGAAAGTCGAAGAAGCGCCCCAGCGCGAGACTGTCGCCGCCCAGCGTTCTCCGAATGCCCTGACGGGAAGCAGCACGCTGCTGTCGCCTTCGCTTGCCAACGCGCTCTGGGTCATGGAAATCGACGATGCGGGTTCCGCAAACGTCGACATGCAGGTGCGGGCCGCCCAGCAGGACTGGGTCGAAGGCCGTTACCAGGAATTCGCCGAGTTCTAAAATGCTCTTCTACGCTGCTTGAGCCGGCGTGACCTCCACCGTCACATGCGACAAATCCCGGATGCTCCGGAGCTTATCCTTGTAGAAGGACGGCGCCCGGGGATTTGGCGTGACCAGCGCGACGATTGCCGCATGGTGCCCCGGCCCTACCTGCCAGACATGCAGGTCGGAAATCCTGTCCTCCTCCGTCTCGACGCTCCGGCGGATCTTGCCTGCCAGTTCCGCGTCATCCGGCTGCGCGTCCAGCAATATCGTCGCGGTCACCCGGATCAGCCCCAAGGACCAGCGGGCGATCACCAGTCCGCCAACCACGCCCATGACCGGATCCAGCCAGGACCAGCCGTAAGACCGGCCGAGAGCGAGCGCGACGATCGCCAGCACCGAGGTCAGCGCATCGGCAAGAACATGCAGGTAGGCGGCGCGCAGATTGTGATCCTTGGCAGCCCCGTGCGCATGGGCGCCATGATGACCGTGGTGTCCGTGATGGCCGCCATGATGATGACCGCCGTCATGGGCGTGGCCGCCGTCATGGGGATGATGATCCTCCCGCAGCAGCCAGGCGCTGAGCAGGTTGACCGCCAGCCCGGCTACGGCCACGAAGATCGCCTGGTCGAAATCGATCGCAACCGGATTGGCGAGGCGGGCAAAACTCTCCCAGGCGATCAACAGCGCGATCAGGGCGAGCACGATGGCACTGGCGAAACCGGCGAGATCGCCAAGCTTGCCGGTGCCGAACGTGTAGCGCGGATTGCGGGCCTGGCGGCGGGCATAGAGATAGGCGAGCGCCGCAATCAGCATGGCGCCGGCATGAGTGGACATGTGCCAGCCGTCGGCTGTCAGCGCCATCGAACCGAAGACCGAGCCGGCGACGATTTCCGCCACCATCATCGTCGCGGTCAGTGCGATCACCAGCCAGACCTTGCGCTCGTTGCGCTCGTGGTCGGCGCCCAGAAACACGTGCTCGTGCTCCAGCTCCTCGATGGATTGGGCCATGTTTCTCTCCTTCATCTCAATCAGCGGATATAGGTGCGCAGCGCCTCGGCAAGCTCGACTACCGCCTGCGCCCGCTGTTTTTCGTTGTCGGCATGCAGCACATGCTCATGGAGATGGTCCTCCATCACCTCGCCGGTAAGGCCGGCAAGCGCGCCGCGGATCGAGGCGAGCAGCTGGAGCACCTCGCCGCAAGGCGCTTCGGCCTCGAGCGCCCGCTCGACCGCCTCCATCTGCCCCTTCAACCGGCGCACCCGCGCCAGAAGCTTTGCCTGTTCCCGAATGGTGTGCGCCACGAATGTCTCCAAGTAATATAGGGGGGTACCCTATATCCCCATGCGCGGCCGACACAAGCCCAATCCGAAAGCTCCGTGCAGGTTTCGGGACCTAAGCCGCTAGTAGTCTCACACAAGGAGAGTCGCGATGACGACAATTGGCAGCACCAACCCATATTACGCATCTCTTTATGGCATCCTTGGCAAGAACAGCGGCGACAAGAATGCTTCGGGCGGCAGCGCCAATGACTACGCGGCGCCGCAGCAGTCCGTATCGGGCGGCATGACCGGCAGCGACACGGTGTTCGGCGCGAAACTGGCCGACAGCCTCTGGACGATGGAAAGCCAGGGTGTCGACATCGACCAGAACCCAGGCGATACCTGGCTTGGCGAAGCGCCCTCGACGAAAGACGAGGACGAATTCCTGGGTCTCGCCAAGAAGACCTTCGCCGAGCGCATCCGCGAACAGTATCTCAAGGACAAGGATCTCACCGAACACGATCTCAAGATCATGTCGGCGAAAGACCGCGAGGCGGTCGAGGCGGATATTCGCAAGGCGATCCTCGAAGCCATGGGCGTCAACGGCCAGAAACAGGAAGCGACGATGGACATGGGCGGCAATCCAGCGGCCCTGGCACAGGGCAACGCACAGAAACAACAACAGCAGCAGCAGAACGGCGCCGAGGACGATCCGCTGCTCTCCATGTAAAGCTTTCGACCGAGCGCGGCCATGCTTGCCTAGCGATCGTGGCCGCGACCCGCTTGCCTTCATGCCGATGACTGACTAGATAATTCCTCTAGTGACTAGAGCTACAAGAGGAATTTTCAGCCATGCTGTCGATCGGCGACCTGTCGAAACGCACCGGCGTCAAGGTGCCGACCATCCGTTATTACGAGCAGATGGGCCTTATCGAAGCGGCGGAACGTTCGGAGGGCAACCAGCGACGGTATGAGCGAAACGACCTCGAACGGCTCGCCTTCATCCGACACGCCCGCGACCTCGGGCTCGACATCCCGGCGATCCGCGAACTGATCGCGCTCAGCCAGCACCCCGACCTCCCTTGCGTCAACGCCGACAGGATCGCCGCCGATCATCTGGTCGCCGTGCGCGAAAAGATCGAGAAGCTCAAGAAGCTGGAGCACGAACTCGAACGGATCATCTCGCACTGCGACGGCCATTCGATCGAGGACTGTTATGTGATCCGGGCGCTATCCGACCACGGGCTGTGCGAGGGGGAGCATTGACGGGCGGCGACGGCTTGCCTTAAGCGGCAGCCTCGATGTCGAATTCCAAATGGATACGATCATAGGGGAAGACGATCCCCCCACCCTCGGCTTTATCGATCACGCCACTGACCAGCAACATGTCCACGTCGCTGTGCACACCCTTGAAATCCCGGTCGACCCTGCGGGCCACCTCTCGAATGCTCAAAGGCCCCTGGCCCGTCATAGCCTGCACGATTTCGAGCCGTTTCGGCGCCAGAACACGATGAAGCATCTCCCAGGACGGAAAGGATAATACACTCATTGCGGGCCTGCGCTCACCGACTTTGGACGCCTTGACGGCTTCAGAAACCGATGCCATGGACTGTTCGAGTGTCTCGATCTTCACCTTAAGCGTTGTCACGCAGCCATCCTCTCACGTCGGCAGTAAAATCGGCCAGAAGCTGGTCGATATCCTTGAAAAAATAGGCTGTTTCCAGCGTACCTAAATGCCTGTGATCGCCTTTTCCGGCTTCATTGTCATATCGCAACACGCACTCGCCTCCGGCCACCAGCGCCATGCTGTACTTGAATTCATGAGCGCTTCCGCGTAGCGAAGCCGGCACCTGCCAGATCACGACTTCAACGAACACGCCTTCCCGCAGATAGCTACGCGTCCTCTGAACCAATGTCGCTTTCGCCATTCGAGGCCTCGTGATGCCTGATGTAATATACTCCATCACGAGCAATCGGCAAGCAGGAAGGCGCCTATCGGAACCGCGCATTGGACGGGCGGGGTGGAGACGCAACGGGAAGGAATGCAGATGACCGAACAGATGCCAACCACGCCGCCCACCCTCTTCCCCGCCCTCGCCCCATACCAGACCGGCTTCCTCGACAGGCCTGATGGCAACCGGATCTTCTTTGCCCTTTCCGGCAATCCGGCCGGCAAGCCGGTCGTCCGAGTTGGTGATGATCGAGAATGCCGGCCATTCTACCGCCGATCAGGGCATGGCGGAGGCGATCGTGGCGGCCGCCAGCCGTTTCGCGGATGGCGCTTGACAAGATTTGAGATCGGGAGCATCTAGACGCCATGATCAACACGCGCACGACCACCGCCTGCTCGTATTTTTGGGCCTTCCTTTAAAGGGCGGCTCGACAGATCACCATGTCAACAAGCCGCCGTCAGGCGGCTTTGTTGTTTCAAACGGCACCTGACGGCAAGAAGACCGAAAAAGGATGCCGGAAATGACGGAAGATACCGATATCACCCTGCCCCGCCCGCCGGTCGTGACGATCCGCAACGCGAAATCGCGCGACCTGCCGGAACTCAACGAAATGATCGCGCTGCTTGCCGCGCATCACAACGACCCCGCCGCCATCACCCCCGAAAAACTCGAGCGTGACCTGTTCGGCGCCATGCCCTGGATCAGCGCGCTTGTTGCCGATACCGGCTCGGATCTGATCGGCTACGCCATCCTCGTGCCGCTCTACCGGGCGCAAGAAGGCACCCGCGGCATGGACCTGCACCATCTCTTCGTGCGCGACGGCCATCGCGGCCACGGCATCGGCCAGCATCTCGTGTCACGCGCCCGCGAAATCGCCAAAAATGCCGGCTGCGACTATCTTTCGGTCAGCGCCGCCACCGGCAATTTCGCCGCCCACCGCTTCTACGAACAGATGGATTTCAAGCCGCGCCCGGTCACCGGCATGCGCTACACTCAGGCGCTGGCGTGAAATCTGCGGCCGAGGCCTATCCGGCGGCCTTGGCCAGGATTTCGCCTGCCCATTCGTTGAGGCTTTTTCCAGCCAGCTCCGCTGCTTTTGCGGCACGGGCGTGAACGTCGGGGTCGATGCGAAACATCACCCGGCCGGAATAGGGCTTGTGCGGAGATTTTCCAAGTCGTTCACAGGTTTCCAGATAATCGTCGACCGCCTCGTGGAAGGCGGTCTTGAGATCGACGACGGAATCGGCGTGAAAGCCGACGACATCGGCAATGCCGGCGATGTGCCCGACAAAAATCTCGTCTTCGGCATCGAATTCGATGCGGGCCGAGTATCCCCTATATTCCAAGACATTCATGGCTCTATTCCTAACTGAGACAGAAAAAGCCGCGCATCCTTGATCTGATATCGCTTCGCTTCCTTATCCGGGTGGGGTCGATGGAAAAACACGACCAATCCGTCTTTTTCAAAACGAACTCGCGATCCGCTGCCCTCGAGCAGATGGCATCCAACCGCGATCAAAAGATTTTCGACGTCGCTCCAATCGATGGACGGCGACACCGGATCCTGAAATATGGCGACAAGCGTCTTGCGCTGCTTGCTGTTCATGCTAGCACTTTAATGCATGCTAGCAGATTTTGCAAGCAATCCACCTACCTCGCCGGCACCGCCTTCAGGTAGGCCGCGATCGCTTCCAGATCGCTTTTTGGCAGATGAGCGATGTTCTGCTGTACCTCGACCATCGAGCCGCCGACGGTGTCGAAATCGGGGGTGAAACCGGTTTCGAGATAACCGGCGATGTCGCTCTCGCTCCAGGAGCCGATATCCTTCGAGCCCGGCGTGATGTTGGGAATGGTTCCCTTGCCTTCCGGGTTCGGGCCGCCGGCAAGCCAGCGGTCGGGGAGAAAACCGCCCGTCGCGTCGCGCGGCGTATGACATTCGCCGCAATGGCCAGGCCCTTCGACCAGGAACTGGCCGCGCTTGACCTTGTCATCGAGCGACGCGAGCTCAACCCGCGGCTGGTCGTTGAAATAGAGCAATTTCCAGCCGCCGACCGCCAGGCGGATATTGTAGGGGAACGGCAGCTCGTGCGGCGGGGCGACATTGGGGCTCGCCGGCAGGGTCTTCAGGTACCCGAAGAGATCGTTGACATCCTTGGCCGAAAGCCTCGAATAGGAACCGTAGGGGAAAGACGGAAAAAGGTGTTCGCCGTCAGGCCCAACGCCGCGGGTGGTGGCATTGCCGAACTGCGCCAGCGTCCAGTTGCCGATGCCGGCATTCGGGTCGGGCGAGATATTGGGAATATGGAACGTGCCGAACGGGCTCGGCAGCGCCCTGCCCCCGGAGAGAACCTTGAGTGCATCGCCGGTGGCGCCGGTCGCGGCATGACAGCTCGCGCAGCCGCCGGCCCAGAAAAGCTGCTCCCCCTTGGCAAGATCGGGGGCGCCGAGACCCGCCCAATGGGAATCCGGATAGGGATCGGGCTTGGTCGGCGCCCAGGCCATGGCTGTGCCGGCGGCGATCACCACGACGCCAGCCGCCAGGATTTTGGACCATATCGATGCCATTGCCTTCATCCTCTGGCGTTACTTTGCAATGCAAGGACGGCCGCAGAAAACTGCGGCCGTCCCGATGCTAAGGGCCGCGATCACTTCAGGCGAAAATTCTGATGGCAGGTGTTGCAGGTGCCGCCGAGCGTCTGCAGGGCCTTGCCGACAGCGGCCTGATCTGCCGGCATGGACGCCAGAACAGCCTCCGCATCGGAGCCGAGCTTCTGTGCGTTCCCACGGAATTCGGCGTTCTTTTCCCAGATGGCCGGTGCCGCCTTGGTCTTGTCGCCCGTCTCGGAACCTGCCGGGAACTGATCGGGGAAAGCCTTGATATTGGTGCTGATCGTGGTCAGCGCCGTGCGGACCGCTGCCTGGTCATAGGGTTTTTCGCCCTTGGCGATGCCACCCAGAGCGCCGGCTGCGCCGCCAATACCCTTCATCAGCGCCTGGCGCTTGGCAATTGGGGTTTCCTGCGCGGTCACAGCCGTAAATCCAAGACAGAGTACGGCCGCGGCGGCGGCAATCAGTTTAAACTTCATCCATTCTTCTCCTCATTGAGCCGGTCACGCCGGCGCAGTTTTGCGAGGATCATGATTGCCGGCTTATGCGTTTGAAAAAAGTAACGTTCCTGTCATGACGCCGCGAGCGGCCCGCCTGTTGCCCGTCGGGCACGGAATATGAAGGAACTGTGTCTGTTGCCCGGACGGCCGTCGCCTGCCCTTCAGGCCATCACCCCTTCCCAGAGCGTCAGCATGGACACGGCAAGCAGCAGCAGGCCGGCGATCCGTCCCACCCAGATCGTCGCATTGCCGTTGCCGACCAGGAATTTTCGCGCGTGGCCGGCGGCGGCGGCGAGACCGCCATAGATCGCGAACTGGGTCGTGGCTGTCATCGCCGCCATGATTGTCGCCTGTGGGGCAAGCGGGCCGAAATCCGGCCGCAAGAACTGCGGATAGACGGCGAGCATGAACAGATAGGCCTTGGGATTGATGAGGCAGGTGACCGCGCCGCGCCGGAACGCTTCCCAGTTCGACCGCGTGTCCGCCGGGCCGACATGATCGACGGTGATCGAACTGCGGATCAGGCTCACTCCGATCCAGGCCATGTAGAGCGCGCCGACGATCAAAAGCGGCTTGAACAGGACCGGCATCAGGCTTGCGAGCAGGCCGACGCCGACCGCGCCATAAAGCGAGTGCACCAGCCCGCCGGCGATGATGCCGGCGGTGGCAGCCATGCCCGCGGTGCGTCCGCGGGTCAGCGAATTGGCGAGCACGAAGATCATGTCCATGCCCGGCACGACGATGATGCCGAACAGAAGCGTAAAAAAGAGCCAGAGGTTTTCGGTGTAAGTCATGTCAGTTTCCAGAGCCTTGGATCATCGGCTTCGAATGCCGAAGCCTTGTTTTTCAATCGGATATGCGCTCCTATACGGCAGCTCAACTGACAGCGTGTTGTCAGTAGCGATCGTCTGCCCACAAGGAAACCCGACATGCGCAAGGCCTCGCGCCTGTTCGAGATCATCCAGATCCTCCGGCTTGCCAGAAAGCCGGTGACGGCGGCGGAGATCGCCGTTCAGCTGGAAGTCACCGTGCGCTCGATCTACCGGGATATCGCGGCGCTTCAGGCGATGCGGGTGCCGATCGAAGGCGGGCGCGGCATCGGTTATATCCTGCGCCCCGGTTTCACGCTGCCGCCGCTGATGCTGTCGATCGAGGAGACGGAGGCGATCGTGCTGGCGCTCGCGCTGCTGGAACGGACCGGCGACACGGAACTGCGGCAGGCGGCCAAGCAGGTGAACCGCAAGATCGCCGCCGTAGTGCC
>NZ_JALBGW010000070.1:0-24112 GCF_023006485.1 Neorhizobium sp. BETTINA12A | reverse complement strand
GTGCGCGCCGCCACCGAAGACCGGGCCGTGGACTTTGCGCAGGGACTGCCTCTCGAAGCCCGCCGGCGGCTGGCCGAGGGGCTGCTGGCGCGCGAGGCTCCGCGTCCAGCCACGAAATGACCACATTTGGAAAGCGACGGATTTGCCGCCTGCCGCCGTTAAAGAGCCTATGACGAAACGGAGTTCGTATCGGTTATGGCCAATTCCAAAGACATTGACGCCGCCCTGACACTTTGGCGCTTTGGCCTCGGCGCGCGCGAAGGCGATCTGCAGGCGATCAAGGACGACCCCCGCGATCTTCTGCGGCAGGAGGTGGTTGAATGTTATACGCCGACGCCCGTCGGGCCGGCACTGCGTTCCAGCGCCGACCTGCTGATGTCCCTGATCGAGTACAACAAGGAAATTCAGGCCGAGCGCGACCGTCCTGCCGCGGCGCCAATGCCCGGTCCGCAGCCGGTCGCAACAGCCGCCGGCAACGCCATGGTGGCAACCCGCCCCACCGGCGGCATGATGGATCCGGGGGCGATGGCAGCTCCATCCTCGCAACCGGACAAGAAAGCAACACCGGCTTCGAAACGCCCGTATCTTCCCCAGCAGATCCTCATTGCCGAGGCTGATGCCCGGTTCAACGGCACGATACACCAGCCGTTGATCGGTTTCGGCGAACGGCTCGCGATGTTTTGGGCAAACCATTTCGCAATTGCCACCGGCAAGGGCGGCGACGTGCATATCATGGCCGGAGCCTTCGAACGCGAAGCGATACGCCCGCATGTCTTCGGCCGCTTCGAAGACATGCTGCTTGCGGTCGAGAGCCATCCGGCCATGCTGTATTTCCTCGATAACCATCAATCGATCGGCCCGAATTCGCAGGCCAACAAGAACGGAAAACGTGGGCTCAACGAAAACCTCGCCCGCGAGATCATGGAGTTGCACACGCTGGGGGTAAATGGCGGTTACGATCAGGCCGACGTGACATCGCTTGCGCGTATCATCACCGGCTGGACGATCTACCGCGACGAAAAACGTCCCGGCCCGATGGGAAGTTTCGTCTTCAATAGCTCTGCGCACGAGCCCGGCGACCATCCGGTGATGGGGATGACCTATGCCGAGGACGGCGTGGAACAGGGGCGTTCCGCACTTCGCGACCTCGCCCGCCACCCAGCCACGGCCAAACACATCGCCTTCAAGCTCGTTCGACATTTCGTGGCGGACGAGCCACCGGCCGGCATCGTCCGCAAAGTCGCTGCGGCTTACACGAAGACACACGGCGACCTTTCTGCCGTCTACAAGGCGCTGATCGACAGCGAGGAAGCCTGGAACCCTGAATTGTCCAAGATGCGACCGCCGCTCGACTACGTGGTGGCGATGATCCGGGCAACAGGTCTCAGGCCAAAACCCGAGCAGATCATGTCCACCCTCAACGCGCTCGGTCAGCCATTCTGGAACCCTTCCGGCCCGAACGGTTTCTCCGATGTCACGGATGGCTGGGCTTCGTCTGAAGGTCTTGCCACCCGGATCGACGCCGCCAGCATTTTCGCCCATCAGGCAAGCGGGACCACGGATCCGAGAGAATTCGTCAAGGACCGGTTGGGACTGCTTCTTTCTGCTGAAACGCTGCAGGCGGTGGCGCGGGCCGAAACCAAGGCCCAGGGCCTGTCGATCGCATTCCTTTCCCCCGAATTTCAGAGGCGTTGATCATGTTGTGCGAACAAATTTCCCCGACCCGTCGTGCCGTTCTGGGCGCTTCCGGCGCGCTCTTCGCCTGGGCCTTCATGCCCCGCTTCGCCCATGCCGCCGGCGGGCGGGACCCGCGTTTCGTGACGATCATTCTGCGCGGTGCGCTGGATGGGCTGACGGCGGTCCCGCCAATCGGCGATCCGGACTATGAAGCATTGAGGCAACAGAGCGCCATGCGGGTCGATGGAGCCAATGCGGCACTGCCGCTTGACGGCTTCTTCGCCCTGCATCCTTCGATGCGCAACTTTCAGCGTCTTTTCCGCGCCGGGCAGGCCGCCGTCGTGCATGCCAGTGCGTCCGCCTATAGAGACCGCTCGCATTTCGACGGGCAGGACGTCCTGGAATCCGGCTTTCCGTCGCCGGGCCATGTCGAAACCGGCTGGCTCAATAGATTGCTCGAAGGATTGCCGCCGGGTGAAAGGGTGGCGCCAGGCGCCACCGAACGCGTGCGGGGGCTGTCGGTCGGAACGACTGCGGCGCTCCTCATCCGCGGCAAGGCGCCGGTGCTCGGTTGGGCGCCTTCCATCCTGAAACCGGCGGACGGCGATCTCGCTCCCCGTCTGGCCGATCTTTACGGGCAGAAGGATCCGGTTCTCGCCCGCCTTCTCCAGGAAGGGATCGACACCGGGAAAATCGCTTCCGGCATCGACATCAAGGCGCGCGGAGGTCCGGGAGACCCGAACGGCATGGAACAGATGGCGAGAGGCGCTGCACGGCTGATCGCCCATCCTGAAGGCCCCCGCGTCGCGGCTCTGGCTTTCGAGGGATGGGATACCCACGCTCAGGAAACCGATCGGCTGGCAAAATTGCTGACTGGCCTCGACAACGCGCTCGCCGCGTTCGAGCAGGAGCTCGGCCCGGTCTGGAAGGATACCGCGATCCTCGTCGCGACGGAGTTCGGCCGGACGGCCCGCATCAACGGAACCGAAGGCACCGACCATGGCACGGGCACGACAGCCTTTCTTGCCGGTGGAGCGATCCGCGGCGGCCGGGTCATCACCGACTGGCCCGGATTGAAGGAAGCGCAATTGCGCGACGGCCGCGACCTTGCGCCAACCACCGACATCCGGGCGATTATCAAGGGTGTCGCAACCGATCTGCTCGGCGCGAACGCCAACCATCTCCGCGACGTGGTTTTCCCCGGCTCGGACGGTGTTCAGGCAGTAAAGGGCCTGATCGTGTGAAGGCATCTGCATAACCTGGTCCCCCAAATGACAGCTATGCCGACATCCTGGTGAGTTCGGAGCGTTGCAACTTCTCTGTACCAGGGGCGCCTGGAACAAACCAAGCCGGTGATTGTTGTTGGCCATCCGCAATCGGAGGTCACGACATGAAACTTCTGGTGATAACGGCCGCAGCCGTTCTTTCGCTGTCGGCTAACTTCACGTTAGCGCAGGAGACGCCCAATGCGTCTCCTGGCGCACCACCGCCGGCTGAGGCAGATCGCTCCCCGAAGGCGCCGTCGCCTGTCACTCGAGAACTTGACGCAGACAGGGACGGAAACGAATGGCGGATGGCACCCATGGCAGACCGTTCACCGCCACGGGAGCGGGGCGCGCGGTTCCGCATCGAGAACGGCCGGACCACGATCGACCTGCGTTGCGCCGACGGCGAACCGACGAAGGATTGCGCGGATCTTCTCCTGCAGGTGCTGGACCGGCTGCAACGAGGAAACTCTTCGTACGATTCCGACTCTCGCGACTACGGCCGGGACCGCTCACGTGATCGCTGAAGCGGGGCCAAGGTAGCAGATCTTTTCCAGGGCGTTTCAGCTTAAGGCGGCGCGGAAGCGACCACAGAGAAGCTGAAGCACAGATGAATACGGACTTCAGCAACGGTTCAACGACCTTGCCGCAATCTGTCACCGTGTGCACTCTGGAGGAAACCGATGCGCAGGATTATCTTGGCGGCCAGTCTGGCCGCAGCTTGTCTGTTCGGCGGCGTGGCGAACGCCATGCCAATTGGCGACATTGTCGTCCCCACGAAGCCAATCGCCGAAAAAGTCGACTGGGCTTGCGGCCGTGGTTACCACATGAACCCGTGGGGCGATTGCCGCCCCAACCGCTGGCGCCCGCCACCGCCGCCGCGCTATTATAGCCATCGGTGGGACCGTCGTGATCGATGGGACGACCGGGGACCGCCGCGCTGGGAAGGTCGAGGTTACTGGCGCGATCGCCGGGACTGGCGTTGAAATGAGAAAGGCCCTTCTGTTCTGCAGAGGGGCTTTTTTTCTTGGTCACGCCGGCTGCGATGACCGGGCATTACGTCTCCGAGACCGGACGGGCGGAAACAATGTTCTCCTCCCCCCGACAAGTCGGGGTTGGCCGCTTAAGTTCAATTTTTGCCACTCCCAGCGAACATTCACGAGCCCGGATCGTTGTGTAGCCAGGAGGAAAACGGCCATGAAAAAGGACAGCAATCGACAGGTCAGGATCCCTGGGCCGCGTGATCACGATGTCGCAGAACACTGCCGGAAGAATGGGATGAGGCCGGAAGACGAGAGGAAGATGCTGAGGCTGCTGGGAAAGCACGCCCCTGCCCATGAGATCCACTCGAACTCTCCGCCGCGACCACCGCGGTTCCGTTAATGAGCGGCAATGGCGCTTCAGATGGCTACAGCCCCATTCCCGCCGGCCGCGTCCGATGCACCCCCTTTGGAACGAAAGCGAATTGTTCGGCAATGCCCAACAGGTCCGCAGCAAGGTGCAGCGCCGCAAGCCACATCTCGGTACCCTGCAAGCTTCCTGCCTGGCCGTCGGCGAAGGCAAAACCTCGTTTCGGCTGCCACCGGTCCGGCGATTGCAGGATGATGTCTTCGGCCACGGTTTCCGCGTGGCTGCGCATGAAATCCGTTTGTTTGAGGCACAGCCAAAGCGGATGGACCGTGTCGAGCAGATTGCAGGCCGTATAGGTTGGGCCGGAAAAACCACCATTGTTTCGGTAATGCAAAATAACGGAGTTGATCGCGGCTTCGGGAAAAGGAACAGGAATGCCGAACTGGGCATGGGCTCCACGGGTGAGGCGATAAAAGCCGTTGACCGGTTGCAGTAGCCCTTGTTCCGCGGTCGGTTTTCCCCATAACCCGGTCGAACGATCGGCATGGGTGGTCAGCCAGCCAAAGAGGATTTCCTTGCCCCTGCCGCTCCTGAAATACCGCGCGTTGAAATAGAGCGCAGTGGCGATAGCGTCCACCCGGTCGCCGCACCACCATGCGCGGGTGCTCCAAGGCAAGGCCTCCAGCCAGTCGCATAACGCAACGGCGTCCATTTCGACGCCGGAGATCGGGTGAGACGGGTGGGCGCCGAGTATCTCCAGCGCATAACCGACCGCCAGCACGTTATAGAGAGAAGGAGAATCATCGCGGATGTTCTTCGCAGGGTCAGGGGGCCGAAACGGATCGGGAAAGAAGCCGGTCGCCGGGTCCTGCAGCGCCTGCAGACGATCGATGATCGCCTTCGCCTCATTCCCCGCAGGCTGTTCTCCAAAACCGGCGGCGATCTCGATCGCATCGCATTCATGCCTGACGCTCATGCGCGCGATGCCGTCGGCGTCCATCGACAGATAGCCGTCCGGTGTCAGATGCTGTTCCAGCACATCCCGCCACTCAGCTTCCGCCACCTTGCTGATCCGCAGCAGCGCCTGCTTCACCTCCGCACGACGCGATTTTCCAGCGGCTGTCGTTTCCCCACGACGGCGCACGACTTTGGCCGGCACCCCCGCCGCGATTGCCAGATCTGGAATGTCCTTGGTGACAACAGCCCCGGCGGCGATAACCGCACCCCTACCGATCGTCACGCCGTCCAGAATGACCGCATTGGCACCGATCCAGACATCATCGCCGATCGTAATGCCGCGCGTCTCATGAGGCTGATCGTTGATCGGGATGTGCGGATCGTCGAAGCCATGATTGAAACCGACGATCGACACCAGCGAGGCAATACGCACGCCGTTTCCGCACCGGACCTTTCCGGAGATGCATGCGTAGGGGTTGACCGAACAATGGGCGCCGATTTCCACGTCTCCCCGCACGAGGGCGTGCCCCGCAATCCAGGAACGATCGCCGAGGATCAGGGATGATGTGAAAATGCGGGCCTCGCTTGCGATGTAAGCGCTGTCTGCGATCCGCGCCCCGGCGGACCGCGCCAGTTTTTCCTTCAGCCTCTTTTGCAGATCGCTTTGAATATCCGCAGGCCTGCGTTCCCAGGTGAGGAATTGCAGCCTGGCTTCCCGATCCAACTCGGATTCGGGAACTTCTGGATCTGTCCGCATCTCGTCACTCGTTTGCACGCCGGCTTCATGCTCGAAAAGGCCGACAGGGTCGGAAAGCGATGGCCGATGTCATCATACCAATTTTTGACACTCGCCGAGTTGACGAAATACAGCAGACGAATTTAAGCGTCCAGCTTTTGTTTTCGATCTCCGCCGACGCCGATCAATGCCTCTCAACGCAAATGGAATTCACTCCCGCATTGATATGAGCCTGAATTTGTCATACACGTGTGATGAATACGGCGCGGACGCGTCGCGTCGTTGCAGCGGGGATTGAGCGTGACAACCCAGATCAAGGATCGGAACAAGGGATCGGGATCGCTGGTGTCACGGGTCGGCGAAAGTCTTCGGACGGCAATTGCCAGCGGTCAGTACTCGCCCGGCGACAAACTCCCAAGCGAAGCCGAACTGACGGAAACCCACGGCGTAAGCCGGACTGTGGTCCGCGAAGCGGTCGCGGCGCTCAGATCGGACGGGCTTGTCGAAGTGCGCCAAGGCGCGGGAATTTATGTGCTCAGCCAGGAGACTTCCGCTCCTTCCGGCCGGAAAATCGACCGGGCGCGCGTATCGTCCGATCTGGAGGTGCTCGAGGTGCGGGCTCCGCTTGAGATCGAGGCTGCCGGTCTGGCGGCGATGCGCCGGTCGCCGGCGCAGGAAGAGGCAATCTTCGATTGTCATCGGCATATTCTGCAATGCATCGAGCAGAATGAATCGATCCGTGAGGCGGATCTTGCGCTGCATTTCGCCATCGCCGACGCCACGAACAATCCGCTGTTCCGGCAGCATCTGGAATTTCACGGCACCGCGGCCATTCCGCAATCGAGGGCGACGCCCGGCGAACGGTCCGGAGAACAGTCCGCCTACCGCCGCATGATCCATACGGAACATGAAGCGATCGTCGTGGCGATCTCCGATCGCAACGAGGAAGCGGCGCGCAATGCCATGCGCGACCACCTGAGAGGCAGCCAGATCCGCTATCGGGATGTGCTGAGGGATTTCAAAGCGTTTTCAAGCTGATGCTCCAGTAGGCCAGCCGCATGGCCGGCCCGGCTCTTGGGCCCCAATCCGCTGTGAACAGCACCGAAGGTTGATCGTTTGAAAATGCGGCAAGCGCCTGACTTAACTTGCAAACTCGCAACGAGGGCGGAGACATCATCGGCGACGATCGTGACCACACCCGATCTGCATTTCATCTCAGTAGATCAAGGCTCTGCGGGACCGATCATAGGGGTCAACCATCGACGCTGATTCACAGCCTCGATGGCAGTAGCGAAGGCCGGGGGACGATCGGACCGCACCCCGGGGTCCCGTTAACGCCAATTTTAGCTCACTGGCGGTCCGCCATTCATTTTCTTGGTCAGCTCAGGCCGTACCAGGTACCGCGGCCCGCTCCATGAAGGGTTAGATGTCCCTGCTCGTTTAATGCGCGCAGATGATCCTTGACGGTATTTCTGCTTGCGCCTGTGGCCTTGGCCGCGTCCATCACGGTCACTCTTCCACGCTCGCGGGCCAATTCGAGAATTGCGATGGACAGCTCCGGCAGATCACCAAGAAGGATGCGCTCGCGTTCGATCTTGCGCTCCAGCCGCTGTTTCTGCCGCTGCAGGCTTCGCAGGAAGAACTCGACCCACGGATTCCAATCCTGCTCATCGGTTCGGATCGTGCCCTGTGTCCGTCGCAGAGCAAGATAATACGCTTCCTTGTTTTGCTCGATGACGCTTTCGAGGGAGCTATAGGGCACATAGGAATAACCGGCCCGAAGCAGGAGCAAGGTGGTCAAGGCGCGCGAGAGCCGGCCATTGCCGTCCTGAAATGGATGGATCTCGAGAAAAACGACGACAAAAACCGCCACGATGAGCAACGGATGAAACGTACCATCCTTCTCCTGAGCCTGTTGCCAGGCCACCAGGTCGGCCATCCGGCCCGGCGTATCGAAAGGCGATGCCGTCGCAAAGACGATGCCAAGGCTATGGCCGTCTTCGTCGAACGCTTCGACATTGTTGGAGAGCGTCTTCCAACTTCCCCGATGCCGCTCATCCTTGGTCGAGTGAATGAGCAGGTCCCGATGGAGTTGGCGGATATGGTTTTCGTTCAGGGAGATCTCTTCGAAAGCGGAAAAGATAGTTTCCATCACCTCGGCATAGCCTGCGACTTCCTGTTCGTGACGGCTGGTGAAAGAGCCGATGCGCAGATTCGAGAGTAGCCTCTCGACCTCGCGGTCGTTCAGTTTTGCTCCCTCGATACGGGTTGACGATCCGATGCTCTCGATCGTTGCAACCCGGCGCAGGCTGGACAGTCGGTCGGGCGCGATCCGTCCCAACGCTCGCCAGGCGCCTTTGAACTCGTCAATCTCGGCGATCAGCGACAGGATTTCAGGCGTGATGCGCAGTTTGAATAGATCGAGCGCCGGCATCCATTAGTCCATCCATTTCCATCCACAAAGGATATGGCACAACGGCATCCATTAATCCATCCATTTCCATCCAATAAGCCGGCTTTGAACCAATTGCTGGAAAAGATCGGTCTTCGCAGTCATCGATGCGGTGGCCTATGACAACAGGTCCGGAATGGCGCCGACCATGCTGACGATAGTGATGGCTTTCGGTGGATCGATGAGCTTTGGTGCACGTGATGGGGCGGCTTACGTGACCGGGCCATGCTGCTGATCGGCTTTGCCGGCGGCCTACGCCGTTCGGAGATCGTCGAGCTCGACTGCGGCCGCGACCTAACCGAAGACGGCCGTGGCTGGATCGACATCCTCGACAAGGGATGCTGGTGACGCTACGAAGCCCTGATGCAGATCGGTCGGGAAGCTCTTGCCGAGAGCCGTCTCCTCGGTCTGCCGATCTCTGCCAAGGATCTCGAAACCGAGGCCAAGGATCGGGCGGAACAGAAATACGAAGAACCGGCGCATGCTTCCATGAGGCAGTAATCGCTTCATGCCGGAACTGTCGTGCATTATCCTCGGTGGGCCGAACGGCTCCCGCAAATCATCCGCCTTCGCCAAGCTCAAGCTCGAAGGCGTCTGGAATCGAAGGAGCGCCGAGCATCTGAGATCGCCCTGCGCCAGTCGGCTTTCGTCCGCCCCTCAGGGGATGTGTTGGTGTCTCGCTCATCACTGACGCGCCAGAGGCCCGACCCGACAAAGAGCGGCTCGCCTCTAAGGCCTGAAACCGGTCCGGGTCATCTTCCCCCTCTTATTTATTCTTTTACTTGCATCGCAGGCGGACCTGCACAAACCCGCACAAGATCGGCAAGGATCGTCCGCAGCTCCGGCCACGGCGCTTCCTCTAGGGCAGAGCGTGGATCCTCCATTTCCAGGAGGGAATGCAGCTTCACCGCGGCGCCGGCGACAGATTGAGGCACCGCGCTCCACAATTCCTTTGCCAAAGCCTCCTCGACATCTGCGATCTCCTCCTCTGCTTTTTTCGCCCGGGTATATCCGACCCGCCTGTCCGCCTTCTTCCATTCGCTCCGGCTTGCCGCCAACGCGGCCCTCGCTTGCCGCCGCATTTCATCCTGATCAGCGTTCGGCAAAAGACGGTCGATCTCCCGACCGGAATAGGCCCATATGAAACCACAGTCTTCGGAGAGTGGGACTTTGATGCGGGGGAAACTACCGAGTTCTCGAAGCAACTCCGTTTCAAGTTTTTGCTGCTGGCGGCAGGCTTCTCCGCAGAGCCTATGGGCAACCAGCCAATCTCTCCAAAGTGATACCACCGGATCGTCTTGCCCCGATCTCTCCGCCCGCACCACCGCACCTGCCGGGGCGGGCGCGGCTGCGATCGAAGCCGCAGCACGGGACAGAAAGTTTCTGCGCATGGTCTCGGGGGAGACATCCTTATTCCCGGAGGAGGCCATTGGAACCGCCTCCGATCAAAACGACGTCTGTGAGCATCGCCCCCGGGTACGGCGCAGGTGATTTTCGGCGGGTGATTGCAGACAAAGTTCTGCTATTCTCAGAATCAGCCATGATCCAAGCTCCAAACAGCTAGATTGTGGTCAGGCCAGAGGGGATGTTACCGCATTTCCTTTGGCCGACTGCATCAATGCAGGCCCCAACTATATCGTGTAATCGTGGCGGATCAACAATATTCGCCTAAAATAGGCGATTTTAATGCTGCCGGTTCAATGCAGGATGGCTCGTGCAGCCCTTGGATTAGCTATTGCTGACCTAGCAAAATTAGCCGGTGTCTCCACTAACACCGTCGTTCGCTTCGAAACCGGCGCGGAACTCAAACAATCGACAATTGACGCGCTTCGATCCGTCTTCCAGGATGCGGGCCTCGAGTTCATCGCCGAAAACGGTGGAGGAGCTGGCGTGCGATTTTCAAAGCCAGCGGGAGCCGAGAAATAAGCGGTCATCACCGACTCAAAGAGGACACCAGCTCCAGTCGGGATATTGGTTCCGGCTAGATGGGGGCTGTGGCGAGACCGTTTGGCAAAGAAGCAGAGGCCATTCCGCCTGCCTCCCGAAATTATCGTGGACCGAGTGGGGCGGATGCTTCGGCATCCAACGCGGCCTTCTCACTTGCACGCCGGCCTCCTCACGCTGCAACGCCGATGGACGTCCAGGGGAGGGGATCGCACTTTCTCTCATGTGCATCGATCCGATGCTCGCCTGCCCCTGACTTTACTCGCAACCAGGGCGGGGCCATCATCGGCGCCGATCGTCAGCCACCTGATCTGCATTTCATCTCCGTAGATCAAGGCTTTACGCGACCGATCATAGGGAGCAACCTTCGCCGCTAATTCACATAATCCGCCTCGCGTCCCCAGACTTCGATCTGGGTCAGCGCCGGAAAGGGCGACGGGTCGTCGGCCTTGATCAGGCTGTGCAGTCTGATCCATTCCACGGTCTGCTCCCTTACCGGGAAACACTGAGCCGCCCCCGTCTTGACCAGCGAGAAACATGCGGTCTCGGCGTTGGAAAAGGTGACGCTTACTTTTTCCCACCAGGCGTCGTGCGGAAAGTCGGCTCGCAGGTAGAGGACGATTTCGTCGATTTTCACCGGCCGGCCGAAATCGAGCGTCAGCGTCGCCTCGGGATCGCGATTGATCCCCCAGCTCGTGTAGGGCCAGAAGCCATGATCGTCGTTCGCCTTTTCGCCGTCGATGGCGTTGCGCGCGGCAAAGACCGCCTCCCCGCGCGTCTCCACATTCGCCTTGGCGTGCGGAAAGATAGAGGCGTTGGCGTGATCATCCCATGGATTGAACGCCAGGTTCCGACGTGCCCCGATTTCGTCCGGCCGCGCCTTGCGCACGCATAATCTATGAATCTTGCCGTCGAAGGCCCGCGGAGAATAGGGAATGCGTTTGGGACCAAAGGGGACCCCGAGCGCATAGGTCGGCCCCTTCATATAGACGATCGCGGGCGTCATCGCGTCGTCGAGCGCGAGCACGAGATACCCCGGCGCGGACGCTTCGACGACGACCTGATCGCCTTCGTTGTAGCTGTCGCGATAAACGAGATACGCCTCGTCCGTGCCCGTTGCCTTGGCGCGAACCTCGCCCGCCACATCCACGACTTTCAGTGTCAGTTCCATGCTCGTCCTCCTCAGACGATCCGCAGTTTCAGGCAGGTCCCGGCAAAGGGGATGCGCAGTCGATAAATCCTTGGGGGCCAGGAGAGCCGCAGGCGGGCATCGTCGATATCGATTGCCTCGACCTCGATCTCGCCGGCTCCTTCAAGGTCGATGCGGCCGAGACCGTCGAAATGAACGGCACGGTCGATGATCGGCTCGACGCAGGTCATCAGAGAAAGCACCGCCGGCAGGCTGCCCTCGTGGATATCCACGACCTCGATCTCCTGCCCGCGCCGAAGCGTGACGGTTCGCCGATAGGATTGTACGCGGGCCTCGACCGGATAGGCGGACGTTATATCCAGCGATATCTGCGCCTGTTTTTCGGCGAACTCAGCGTGGACATTCCGCGCCGAAAAATCCGCGCCATGTGCCTGGCCGATATCGCCGAAAGTCGGCAGGTTGTGGAAGCCCGACTGCATGGTCCAGATATCGTACCGCTCGGAAGAGAACGTTTTTGCCGTGTAGGTTTCGACGCCGACGTCGATCAGGAACGGCTTGCCGTCCTTATAGACCGTCAGGCTGCCGACATCGTTGTGGTTATGGCTTTCGCCGTTGTTGCCGCCTTTGACGGCGAGCGCAAAGTGATCATCGCGGGCAACGAACAGGCCAATTCCCGGATAGAACACATCGCCTGCCGGCTTCGGTTGTCCACCGATTGCCGGCGTTGCCAACAGTTCCTGCACCCGGTACCAGAGGTTCCACTCCTCCGGCAGATGTTCATGCTCCGACGACAGCCGGTCGTGCGCGGCAAATGCCGCCAAGACATCGGAGCCAACGGCCCTGCCAAAGAGATATTCGCGCACCGTGCAGGGCTCCATGACGGCGGCGGAATCGGCAAAATTGAAATACCGGCGGCCGGCCACATGCACGTTGACGATATATTCCGCCATGCTGCGGATTTTTGGCGCCTTCCAGAGCGGCGTCATCGAAGCTGGCGCAACCTTGTCGAGGATGGCCATCGCCCCGGCCATGCAGAGCGCCGCATGGCGATAATAGACCACGCCCTCCTCGCAGGCCCCGTCCTCCGCGTAATCCTTGATGAAGGCGTCCAGGCTGGAAAGGGCCTTTGCGGCGACCTGCCGCCGCAGGTCCTGTCCCGTCTTCAGGGCAAAGGCCGAAAGCAGGACGTTCTGCGTTATCCAGGCCGTCCAGTTGTTCATTCGCTCCGTGCCGTTGCCCATCCACCAGAAATGCCGGTCGAGATAGGGCAGCAATATGCGCACCCGGATCTCCCGCTCGATCCGGGCGACGATCTGCGGGCTGACCTCGTCGAGCCGATCTTTCATCAGAGCCGCCACGGTCGCCAGCAGGGCACCCGTCTCCGCCGCAAACAGATCGATGACCGGCTGCTCCGCATCCGGCAATGCAAACCGCTGCCCGCCTCGTTCGTACGCGTTGTGGGCCGGTAGCTGCCAGCCGCTTTCCTCACAGATCAGGAAGACACCGTCGATGATCGCATCGATGAAACGCCCCGTGCCCTCGAGAAGCTCGGCGAGAACTAGGTCGTTCAACATCCGTCGCCGCGAAAAATACAGCGCTTCAAAGCGCGAGCGGTTCCCGTTCAGCGAATATTCGCGATAGTCAGACGCCTTGATTATCGACCACGGCCGACCAAGCGCCGTCTCCGCATCCCGGATGACCGCGAAGCGCATATCATCCGATACGGCATCCCAAGCGGCCCGGTCGCCGATCGGCGCGCCGGGCATGAAGTCCGCCAAAACCGGCGGCAACGACCCGGCGATCTCGCTGAACATCAACCTTCCTCCATGCGACCGATAAACGACCTCATTCGCCACCTATCATACGTATTTTAAGATGACTACAGAATTCATATGATTTATCCATAAATTTGTTTGACCAATGTGAGAGATGTGCTATCCCCTCGGTAGGGAGGCGGCACGCTCGTGACACGATGGCGAGCCGTGGATAGCCCTTGGGCGTCGATCGGAGCATCCTGGTTCGAGGAGGGATAAAGTGTCCATATCGAATTCGACCATCGCCGCAGGTGATGCGCCGGCCGCGTCCCGGCCGTCGAGCAAGGTGTTGTCGCGCCGCCGGCGCAAGATCCAGAGCGCGCTGGTCGCCTACTCCTTCATCGCCCCGAATTTCCTCGGCTTTGCCGTCTTCACGCTCGGCCCGATCTTGTTCGCCTTCGTGCTGGCGTTCATGCACTGGGACGGCTCGAATGCGATCACCTTCGCCGGTCTCGACAATTTCTGGCGGCTGTTCGAAGACAAGGTCTTCATTGCCGCATTCTGGAACACGATCATCTATACGGTCGTATCCGTCCCCGCGACGCTCGCCTGCGCGCTCGGTCTGGCGATCCTGCTGAACCAGAAGATCGTCGGACGCGACTTCTTCCGCACCGCGATGTTCTTTCCCTACGTCGCCTCGCTGGTAGCCGTCGCCGTGGTCTGGAACATGATCTTCAATCCCGAAATGGGACCGGTGAACATGATCCTCTATACGCTCGGCCTGGACCCCAAGGACATGCCGGGCTGGGCAGCCGACCGGCATTGGGCGATGGTGACGGTCATCCTCTTCGGCGTCTGGAAGAGCATGGGTTATTACATGGTTATCTACCTCGCCGGGCTGCAGGGCATCAATTCTGAACTCTACGAGGCGGCCGATCTCGATGGCGCCAGTTCGTGGCAGAAATTTCTCTATGTCACCGTGCCGCAGCTCGGGCCGACGACTTTCTTCGTCACGGTCATGCTGACCATCCAGTCGTTCAAGGTCTTCGATCAGATCTACATGATCACCCAGGGCGGGCCCGGCACCTCGACGCTGGTCCTCGTTTATCACATCTACAACGAAGCCTTCATTTCCTGGGACCTCGGTTACTCCAGCATGATTGCGCTCGTTCTTTTCTTTCTCGTACTGGCGGTCACGGTCGTCCAGTTCCGCCGACAGAGGGAGGATTGATCCGTGAAGATTGCCGGTCGCAAGGTCACCGCCAAGAGCATTGCAGTCTATGCGACGGTCATCGTCATCACCGCCGTGATGCTGATGCCTTTCGCCTGGATGCTGTCAGCCTCGCTGAAGCTCAGCCGAGATGTCTTCGTATTCCCGATCGAGTGGATTCCGTCGCAACCGCAGTGGCAGAACTACGTGGACATCTGGACGAAGATCCCGCTCGGGCTGTTCATCTACAACACATCGAAGCTGACGATCATCGTCACCCTGCTTCAGCTGCTGACGTCGAGTTTTGCGGCCTATGCCTTTGCCAAGCTCGATTTCCCCTACAAGAACACGCTTTTCCTTGGCTATATCGCGACCATTGCCATGCCCTGGCAGGTCTACATGGTGCCGCAGTTCCTGCTGATGCGCGAATTCGGCTTGAACAACACCCATCTGGCGCTGATCTGCCTGCAGGCCTTCACCGCTTTCGGCGTTTTCCTCATGCGGCAGTTCTACATGTCGATCCCGACGGAGCTTTGCGAAGCGGCGCGCATCGACGGCATGAACGAATATCAGATCTGGGCGCGCATCATGCTGCCGCTGTCGAAGCCCGCACTTTCGACGCTGACCATCTTCACTTTCGTCACCACCTGGAACGACTTTCTCGGTCCGATGATCTACCTGACCAAGACGGAGCTGAAGACGATCCAGATCGGCCTGCGCATGTTCATCTCGCAATATTCCGCCGAATACGGGCTGATCATGGCGGCATCGGTCGTCGCCCTCATTCCCGTTTTGATCGTCTTCCTGTCGCTGCAGCGCTTCTTCGTCGAAGGCGTCGCCTCGTCGGGCCTCAAGGGTTAATGTCATGAATGCTGTAACGCAGATCGCTCCCCAACCGATCACCGATGCCGAGGTCAAGGCGGCGCTCGATCTCGCCGTCGCCCAGATCCGGCGCAATCTGCCGGCCTTCACCTACGCGTGCCAGAACCATTCCAGTGTCGGCAATTTTTATCCCGCCGTCGAGAATACCCAGTGGACCGCCGGTTTCTGGCCGGGAGAAATCTGGCTGGCGTTCGAGCACACCGGCGACAAGGTTTTTCAGCATGCGGCGCAGATCCAGGTGCAGAGCTTCCTGCACCGGATCGAGAACCGCATCGAGACCGACCACCACGACATGGGCTTTCTCTATTCGCCCTCCTGCATCGCGGCGTGGAAGCTGGTGGGCGATGAGGACGGGCGCAAGGCCGCCATCCTGGCCGCGGACCAGCTTATCGAGCGCTTCCAGCCGATCGGCCAGTTCATCCAGGCCTGGGGTCGCAAGGGTGTCGCGGAGGAATATCGCTACATCATCGACTGCCTGCTGAACCTGCCGTTGCTCTATTGGGCAAGCCGCGAGACGGGTGATGACAAATACCGCGACGTCGCGCTCATCCATGCGCGCACGACGCTGGCAAATTCGGTCAGGCCGGACAATTCCACCTATCATACGTTCTACATGGATCCGGTTACCGGTGCGCCCGTGCGCGGTGCGACGAAACAGGGCTACAAGGACGACAGCTTCTGGGCGCGCGGGCAGGCCTGGGGCATTGCCGGAATGGCGCTTTCCTATCGCTACGAGCCGATCGACGAATATCGCAAAACGTTCGATCGGCTTCTCGATTTTTATCTGAGGAAGCTGCCGTCCGACATGGTGCCCTACTGGGATCTGGTGTTCTCCGACGGAGATGGCGAGCCGCGCGATAGTTCGTCGGCCTCGATCGTCGCCTGCGGACTGCTCGAAATGGCCGAGCTTGTCGAGGCCGATGTCGCCGCGCATTACCGCGAGCTGGCGCGGCGCATGATGAAGAGCCTTTCCGAGCACTACGCGGTCAAGGACCCGGCCATGTCCAACGGCCTTGTCCTTAACGGAACCTATTCGAAAAAATCGCCCTACAACACCTGCCGCGGCGAAGGCGTCGACGAGTGCGTCTCCTGGGGCGACTATTATTACATGGAAGCCCTGACGCGCCTCTCGCGCGCCTGGTCTTCCTATTGGTGAGAGAATCCGATGGCCAGCATTTCACTGAAAAAACTGAACAAGTCCTATGGCGCCCTCACCGTTGTCCATGACATCGATCTGGAGATCGCCGACAAGGAATTCATCATTCTCGTCGGGCCTTCGGGTTGCGGCAAATCGACGACGCTGCGGATGATCGCCGGGTTGGAGGAGATCTCCGGCGGCGAGCTCCAGATCGGCGGCGACCTGATGAACGATGTGCCGTCGAAGGACCGCGACATCGCCATGGTCTTCCAGAATTATGCGCTTTATCCGCATATGACCGTCTACAAGAATATGGCTTTCGGCCTGCAGCTTCGGAAAGTGTCCCGGGATTTCATCGACAGCCAGGTTCAGGACGCCGCAAAAATCCTCGACATCACGCACCTTCTCAACCGCAAGCCGAAGGCTCTGTCCGGCGGCCAGCGCCAGCGCGTCGCGCTCGGGCGTGCCATGGTGCGCAATCCGGCAGTTTTCCTGCTGGACGAACCGCTGTCCAATCTCGACGCCAAGCTTCGCGGCACCATGCGCGCCGAGATCACCAAGCTGCACAAGCGTCTGCATGCCACCTTCATCTACGTCACCCACGACCAGATCGAGGCGATGACCATGGCGGATCGCATCGTGGTGATGAAGGACGGGCATATCCAGCAGGTTGACACGCCGCAGAACCTCTACGATCGGCCGGTCAACATGTTCGTCGCCGGCTTCATCGGCGCACCGCAGATGAACATGATGCCATCCGTGATCGAGCGGCGCGGCGACAGATATTTTGCCGCGTTCGACGGGCGGGAACTGCCATTGCCGGCGCATTTCGACAAAAGCCGCATCGCCCCCTACGAAGGCCGCGAGCTTGTCATCGGCATCCGGCCCGAGAATTTCCACGAATTGCCGCCGGCCGATATCGCGCCGGAAAACCTGGCGCCCTTCAGCGCCGTCATGGAACTTGCCGAACCGATGGGCTCGGAAATCCATCTCAACATCGTCGCCGGCGGGCGCAGCTTGATCGCGCGCGTGTCGCCACGGTTCAAGGGCGCGATCGGCGACGAGGTCAAGCTGGTCGTCGACACGACCAATATGCAGTTGTTCGACAAGGAAACGGAGCGCTCGATCCTTTATTAGGCGAGCGGGAGGAAACGGCCATGCAGTGGCTGCGCAACATGTGGACGAAGGAAGGACCGGGCATTCCGAAGAATGCGCCGAAGAAGACCGGTCTTGCCCTTTTCGCCGATACGGTCGCGCGCGAATGGTGGGAGATGGTCAAATTGAACATCCTGTTCATTCTGGCCGCACTCTTCGTCGTCACCATTCCCGCTGCAATCGCTGCGACCGCCCGCGTTTCGGTCGCCTTCGTCGAAGACCGCAACGCCTATCTCCTGCGGGATTTCGTCGAAGCGTTTTTCCGATATTTCTGGCGCGCGACTGCCTGGGGGCTGGCCTTCACCCTTGCCATCGGACTCGGCGTCTATTCGCTAATCACCTATGCGACGGCCGCCAAAGACAATCTCGTCCTGGCCCTGCCGCTGACGATCGCGCTGATCGCAACGGTTTTCATCGTCGTGGTGGCCTGCCACCTCGTCGTGCTGATGGTGATGCGCGATCTTTCGGCGCCAGTGCTGCTGCGGCTGGCAGCCGTCGCGTCGGTCGTCCGTCCGCTGCCGGCGCTCGGCGCGCTTGCATTCGTGGCTGCGCTCTGGCTCGCCCATATCGTCTTTTATCCGGTGTCCGTGTTCATGCCGGCCACCCTCAACTTTTCACTCGGAATGTTCGCCGTCACATTCGGCGTCCATCGGGCAGCGGTCATGGTTCTAGCCCTGCCAATGGCAATACAGGCGCATCGCGAACCGCAAGCTGGTGACGCTAAGCATATCTAATCCAGAGACACTTCAGGGAAGGAGAACGGAAATGTATTTGGGGAAATTCGGGAGATCGGTGAGGTTCGCGATGGCGGGTCTCGCCATGGCAACGTCGATCGCGGGATCGGCATACGCACAGTCGAGCAATGCCGTGACGCTCAAATGGGCGCTGTGGGATTGGGACAAGGTGGCTTATTACAAGCCGCTGATCGCCGCATACCAGGCCAAGAATCCGAACGTCAAGTTCGAGTCCGTGGACCTCGGTTCGCAGGACTACCAGCAGATGATCGCCACGCAGCTCGCGGGCGGCTCCAAGGATATCGACATCGTCACCGTCAAGGACGTTCCGAACTACACGAACCTCGTCCGTGCCGGCTCGATCTCGGACCTCTCCGGCTTCATGACGGAACAGAAGATCGACCCGGCGGCGTTCGGCGGCCTCGTCGACGAACTCAAGATCGACGGCAAGATCTATGCCCTGCCGTTCCGCTCGGATTTCTGGGTCGTCTATTACAACAAGGACATTTTCGACAAGGCCGGGGTTACCTACCCGACCAACGACATGACCTGGGCGCAGTTCGACCAGATCGCCACGAAGCTCGCCGGCGGCATGGGTGCCAACAAGACCTACGGGGCGCTCTTCCACACGTGGCGCTCCACGGTTCAGCTGCCGGGCATCCTCGACGGCAAAAAGACGCTGGCGGGGCCGGATTACGCTTTCCTGAAGCCATGGTATGAGCGTGCGCTTGCCCTGCAGAAGGCCGGCGTCGTTCCGTCCTATGCGTCGCTGAAGACCTCCAACACCCACTACTCGGCGCTGTTCTTCAACAGCACGATCGGCATGCTGCCGATGGGTACCTGGTTCGTCGGCACCCAGATCGCCAAGGTCGCCTCCGGCGAGTCGAAGAGCAAGAACTGGGGGATCGTGAAGTTCCCGCATCCGGATGGCGTTGCAGCAGGCACAACCGCAGCGCAGATTTCCGGTCTCGCGGTCAACACCAACTCCGCTCACAAGGCCGAGGTGCTCGACTTCATCAAGTTCGTCACCGGCCCGGAAGGTGCGGCCATCATCGCCGGCACCGGCACGATCCCGACCGTCCGTACGCCGGAAGTCACCGCCAAGATCGCATCCCTACCCGGCTTCCCCCAGGATCAGGCGAGCAAGGACGCACTGCAGTCCGGCAAGTCCTTCCTGGAGATGGCCGTCAATCCGAATGCCGCGAAGATCGAGGTTGTTCTCAACCGCGCGCATGACTCGATCATGACCGACAACATCTCCATCGACGACGGCCTGAAGGAAATGACCGACGGCGTGAAGGCCATCAAGTAACAGCCCGACCCGCGGAGGCCACGTCCTCCGCGGGTCCCTCTTTCGATAAATAAATGGTTTGCCCGTGATCTACGACCCAGTCCGAGCCAATCCCCTTTGGGGAAACCCTCTTCTTTCCCGAGATGATCTTGGCAAGGCGGTGCTGGATCTGTTCAAACCGCTTCTTCCCTATTTTTCCGAAGGCGGCGCACGGGTCCGCCTGAGCGCGACCGGCGCGCATTTCGATCGCGCTGCGGCTGATCTTGAAGGTTTTGCCCGGCCGCTCTGGGGGATCGTACCGCTCGCAGCCGGAGGCCATGATTTCCCGCATTGGGACCTCTACCGCCGCGGCCTCGCAAACGGCGCCGATCCGTCTCATCCGGAATATTGGGGCGACATTTCCGACCGCGACCAGCGTCAGGTGGAACTGGCGGCGGTCGGTTTTGCGCTTGCCATGGTGCCCGAACACATCTGGAATCCACTTGGCGAGGGAGAGAAGAGAACCGTCGCAGCCTACCTCCTGTCGGCCCGCGACAAGGAATTCATCGACAACAACTGGAAATTCTTCCGAGTTCTCATCGATCTCGGCCTGACACGCGTCGGCATAAGCTTCGACCGATCCATGACGGAGAAATATCTCGACGAGACCGAGGCCTTCCGGTTGGGCGAAGGCTGGTATCGCGACGGGCCGGTCAAACGCGTCGATCACTATATCCCCTTCGCCCTGCATTTTTATGCGCTGATCTATTCGGTGCTCGCGAAGGGCGACACCATGCGCGGCGATGCCTATCGCGAGCGTGCCCGTGTCTTTACGCAGGATATCCGCCACTGGTTCGGCCCGGATGGCGCCGCGCTTGCCTTCGGGCGCAGCCAGACATACCGGTTTGCTGCTGGTGGCTTCTGGGGCGCATTGGCATTTGCGGGCGTCGAGGCCCTGCCCTGGGCTGAGATCAAGGGCTACTACATGCGCCATATCCGCTGGTGGTCGAAGCTTCCGATCGCCGACCGGGACGGGGTGCTGTCGATCGGCTACGGTTATCCCAATCTCCTGATGAGCGAGAGCTACAACTCTGCCTGCTCGCCCTATTGGGCGCTGAAATTCTTTCTGCCCCTGGCTCTGCCCGCCGACCATCCGTTCTGGGTGGCAGAAGAAGCGCCAGCACCCGCCTTTACGGATCCGGTTCCGCTCAAGGAACCAGGCATGGTCGCCATGCATACGCCCGGCAACGTGGTCGTCCTCGCCTCCGGCCAGCAGCACGACAAGATGCGCGGCGCCCACGAGAAGTACTCGAAATTCGTCTATTCCACGCGCTATGCCTTCAACATCGAGGCCAACGACCGGCATTTCGCCGCGTCAAGTTTTGACGGCATGCTGGGCCTTTCCGACGACGGCGTGCATTTCCGCATGCGCGAGACGCTCGAGCAGGCGCTGATCGCCGGCGACAGGCTCTATTCCCGCTGGAAACCCTGGAGCGATGTCACAGTGGAGACCTGGCTGGTGCCGGCCAATCCCTGGCATATCCGTATCCACCGCATTGTCACGCCCCGTGCCCTGCAAACGACGGAGGGCGGCTTTGCCATTGAACAGGCGGATTTCCAGGCCGATATCGCCAGCCGAGGCGAAGGCCTGGCGGCGTGGTATGGTCAGACCGACACAAGTGCAATCATCGACCTCTCACCTGCCTTCAGGCGGGAGGGCCATGCCATGAGCCCGATCGCCAATACCAATCTCATTCACGCAAAGACGCTTCTTCCCCAGCTCCGTGGACAGGTCGAGGCAGGGACGACGCTGCTCGCCGCAGCGGTCATCGCGCTCCCCAATACCGAGATGGACCCGGCTTTTCTGCAGTCTGTCCCGGTCTGCCCGGATCTGGCGGAACTGGAACGACTGTTCCGCGCGAAAGGAGACGTGGTCCCCGCCTTCGACCTCGCGGGCGGCAAGTGATCGGGTAAGCCACGGTGCCGTGATCCCTGCTTCTGAGCCAAACAGCCGCATGCCTTTTCTCAGGTGTCTAAAAATCTGTCGGCCACGCCAAGCCGTCTTGCGCCAATCGACCGCGAGGCTAGTGTTGGGTACAAACGACAGCGGAAATCGATGGCAGCCAAGACCACACTCAATGCGAAGAACCTGGAAGCACTCGGCGCGCCGCGCCTGGCCGAATTGCTGATCGAGATCAGCACCGGCAGCGCGGCAAACAAACGACGGCTTCGCATGGAGCTTGCCGGCAACCACAGCAGCGCCGAGGTCGCCCGCGAAGTGCGCAAACGGCTCGCAAGCATCGCCCGTTCCCGAACCTTCATAAACTGGCGCAAGGTGAAGGGGCTCAAGACGGACCTGGAAACGCAGCGGAAGACGATCGTCGATGTCGTTGCCCGCGACGATCCGAAGGAGGCGTTGGAGCTTATCTGGCAATTCCTGGCGCTTGCCGATCCGGTGTTTGAGAGATCCGACGACGGCAGCGGCTCGATCATCGAGAGCTTTCACGACGCGTGCGCGGATGCCGGCGCGATCGCGAAGTCTTCAGGCGTCGAGAAGGACGCCCTTGCCGACAAGATCTTCGCAGCGGTGCTGAACAACGGCTATGGCCAATATGACCCGCTGATTGCGGCTATGGCGCCTGCGCTCGGCGGAGACGGTCTTGAACGACTCAAGGTTCTGTTGGGGCAGTGGTCGAAGGAGCCTGAGGACAAGATCGCCGAGAGCGATCGCCGCGTCATCGGCTGGAGCAGCAATGGGCCGATCTACGAAGACCAGGTCTACGGCAATCACCAGGAACTGCTGGTACGTATCGCCTTGCAGGAAATCGCTGATGCTCAGGGCGACGTGGATGCGTATATCGCCCAGCAGCCGGAAAAGACCCGCAGGTCGCCCTTGGTGGCAACGGACATCACCCGCCGGCTGCTTTCCGCGGGACGAGCCGCCGAAGCGCTCGAAATATTGGACGCCATCGACGGACGAGGCCATGCCGACACTCCGATCGAATGGCAGCTTGCCCGCACCGAGGTGCTCGAAGCCCTGGGGCGCGCGGACGAAGCCCAAGCGGATCGATGGAAGTGGTTCGAGCACTCGCTGAACGACGTACACCTGCGCGCGTTTATCCGCCGGCTGCCGGACTTCGACGACATGGAGGCCGAGGAAAAGGCGTTCGCTTATGCCCAGGCTTTTCCGGAGGTCCATCGAGCCCTTACTTTTTTCCTGCGCTGGCCAGCGATCGGCGAGGCGGCCAGGCTCGTGTTGAAGCGCAAGGCGGAACTCGATGGCGATCTCTATGAGCTGATGACGGCGGCAGCGGACGCTCTGGCGCAGAAACACCCACTTGCTGCAACGATCGTCCTGCGTTCGATGATCGACTTCACGCTCGATAGAGCACGGTCGAGCCGCAACCGCTATGCAGCGCAGCATCTTATGGCATGCGCATCGCTTGCCCCGCATGTCGACGACTTCGGCAGCGTCGAATCTCATCACGCGTATGTCGCGGGACTGAAGGACCGGCACGGTAAAAAGCACGGCTTCTGGAGTTTGATAACCTAAGTCACCGGCAGGCGGCCGCCATCGACGGCGTTGATCGTGGCCCGATCGGTATGCGCCGCGCTGGTTCCCTTTGAGTGGGCATCCGATCTTCCTCCTTTCAATCTGTTGAAAAAGGAATACGCCTCGGGCCAGCGCCCGAAACCGCTTGCGATGTTGATGTGTCCCGCAAACCCGATCGTTGTCAGATCGCTGCCCCAGCCACGGACATGGCGTTCGAGATCCGGCATGCTCATATAGGGATCGTTCAGACTGCCTATGACGAGGCTTGGAAAGGGAAGCCGGGCAAGCGGTTCGTGCCCGAACTCGATCATGCAGGGATGACGCCGCAAAGTCACTTCCAGGGAGCACGGTGCGACAAGTAAGGCACCGCGTATCTTCTCCACATTGCCGCGTCCGGCATAGCTCGCCGCCAGCAGGCATCCGAGGCTATGCGCAACGAGGAAGGCGCCTTCCACCACCGAAAGCGCCCTGTCCAGCTCCGCCTGCCAATCCTCGATGACGGGACAGTTCCAATCCTGCTGCTCGACGATCGAGGCGCTGGAGTGCTCCGTTGCCCAATGGCGCTGCCAGTGTCCTTCGGGCGAGCCGTTGAGACCGGGCAAGATCAGGGTCGGGAACATGTAAACCTCCAGGACTTATTGCAACCGCGCCGAAGTCAATTTCAGAACACCCTTCCTTCCTTGAGATGCGTCGTCGTACCGTTGATGAGATAATCGCCGACCACCCTCGACTTATGCAGAAGCGGATTGTGGTTGAGGACAGTGCGGATATTGCGCCAGTGACGGTCGAAATTGTTGTTGCGGGAGGTCGCCGAGCCGCCGCCGAGCTCGAACATGCGCTCGGCGCTGCGGGGGCCGAGCTGGCCGAGCACGAGCTGGGTGCGTG